>CACZOW010000225.1 GCA_902782885.1 uncultured Ruminococcus sp.
GCCGGTCGTGGCCTCTCATTCCGACGCGCGCGCGGTATGCGCCCACAGCCGCAACCTGACTGACGATATGTTCCGGGCGCTCATAAAAAACGGCGGCGTGGCAGGCATAAACTTCTGCACCTCATTCCTGGGCGGGAGCGCGGACCTGGACCGGATAATAGAACATATCGAGCATTTCGCAGGGCTGGGCGGCGTTGACAACGTCGGCATCGGCTCGGATTTTGACGGAATAGAAGTGCTCCCGGGCGGCATTGACGGCGCGGAGAGTTTGTATAAAATAATTGACCGCCTGCTAAGAATGGGTTATACTGAAGCGCAGGTGCGCGGCATCGCGTCGGACAATTTCCGCAGGGCGTTCCGCGAAGTCCTGCCGGCGGGCGGCGAGACAGATGCAGCAGAAAAAGGTGCTTGAGGATATGAAAACGCAGAAGAAAAAGAAAAGCCGCGGCAAGACAGCGCTGAAAGTATTCGGCAGGATCGGCATCAGCCTCCTGACGCTGATACTGGTGCTGGTGATCGGGATAATCGGGGTGCTGCTGGTACTGTATTACGGTCCCTCGCCCTCCGCCCGCGACCGCTTCGTCCTGACAGTGAAAGAGACCAGCGCCGGAGGTTTCCTGGCCGACTGGTTCCTGCCCAAGAGCACCATTGACGACATCATCGCCGGCAACACCGTCGAAGACACCGACGAGATCACCAACACCTCGATGATCAACATCCCCGGCAGCCACACCGAAAAAGGAAAAGATGATCCGGCCGATCCCGGCGCGACACACGATCCGAACAAGCCGGATGATCCGGGCGATGATGATTACGACATCAACAAAATAGAGCTTATAGACCTGCACGGCAAGACTTTCCGCGGCAAACTGCTTATAGTGTACAATCCGAAACGCGTTTACATCGGCACTCCCGCCGCGTACGGCGAGGACAAAAAAGGCGTCAGCACCATCGATATGGTCCGGAACAATAACGCGCTGTACGGCGTCAACGGCGGCGGCTTCTTTGATACCGGCAGCGGCAACGGCGGCGTCCCCACGGGCCGCGACAACTCGGACGGCATAGTTATCTCCAAAGGAAAAATGATGTGGGGCAACAAAAATCAGACATATGAGATCATTGGCATAAACCGCGACGGCATACTGGTGCTGGGCAAAATGACCGGCAAACAGGCCCTGGAGAGCGGTATCGTAGAGGCGTTCAACTTCGGGCCGTACCTTATCGTTAACGGCGAGCCCTGCGCGGTAAACGGCTATACCGAAAGCAGCCTCAACCCCCGCACCGCCATCGGGCAGCGCGCCGACGGAGCGATCCTGATAGTGACTATTGACGGCCGCCAGCCCACCAGCGTCGGCGCTTCGTACGAAGACCTGATCGAGATCATGATGAATTACGGCGCGATCAATGCCGCCAATCTTGACGGCGGTTCCTCCACCTACATGGTGCAGAACGAAGAAAACGCCAACAATCCGAAGATAATCACGCAGACCGCGTCGCTGTACGGGCCGCGGCGGATGGCAACGTCCGTGCTGGTCGCCCGCGTGGAAGACACGGACAGGGAGGGCTGATATGGCCGCACGCAGCAATACAAAGCAGACGGCGCGCAATACGCCCCAAAAGAAAAAGCGCAGCAAATTCCGCACCGGGCTGCTGGTAGCGGTGCTGGTGGCGTTCATTGCCATCCTGATCGGGCTGATCTGGTTTTTCAACTGGCTCTCTGACTACGAAGCCAGTGAGCGGCATCATGTGGCGGAGCAGATGCTGACGGAATGCTCCGCCGGCAACTTCGGAATGGTCGCCGCCCGTACCGACGTAGTTATGTCGGGCCTGGAGTCGCAGGAAGTGTACGCGGAAGAGATCGGCAAGCGCATGAGCGGCAAACAGCTCACATACACGAAGGCGTTCTCTTATGACCGCTTCGAGCACCCCGCGTACAAGATCTTCGCCGACGGCGAGTACGTGTGTAAACTGGTCCTCAAGAAGGACGGCAAATCAAAATATAAGTTCGATAAATATGCGGTGGACTATTTCACGGCGTTCGATTTCGGCGTGGGCAAGGTCGCGTTCCTGCTGCCTGATTACTACGAAGTGTACTGCAACGGCAAAAAGCTTGACGACATTTACGCGGTCAAGACCGGCCTGAATCCGGGCCTGATGAAATATGCTTTTACCGACAGCGACGCTCCTTCGCTGACGCGTTATGAGATCACCGGACTGACCTCCCGCTGCGATATCGTGGCCAAAGATCCGTACGGCGGCAGCGTGACGCTGGAAGAGCGCGAGGGCGTGTACGAGGCGGCATTCGAATCGCTGCGGTTCAGTGTGCCGGACGGCGTCAATGTCAGCGTGGGCGGCATCCGTCTGGGGGATAAATATGTTGTCCCCGCTGCGGACGGCGACAGCGCGGACGATTCCAAAACATACGCTCCGCTGCTGTTCTCAGATCAGCGCGTCAACGGCTTTGTGAATTACCGCGTTGACTACATAAGCCCCGGCACCGACTTCATTGCCGTTGACAAAAACGGCCGGGAAGTCAAAATGACGCTGGGCTCCGACGGCGTATACCGCGCCGGCATCAATGAGTATACTGTGATCGCCCCGGATGGCCTGGAAGTTAAGGCCGGCGACACCGTTATATCCGGCGCCTCCGTATGGCGCGTGCGCACGGGCGGCGAAGTGGACGAGCTGAAAACGATATTGACTAAATACCTGCCCGAACGCCCCACTATGGCGGAGTACCGTTTCTCGGTGATTGGCGGCGACGAAGCGCCGGCGGTGACCGTCCGCAACGTAATTGGTGACGTGCTGACCCTTGCGCCTGACGAGAGCGGGACGTACGAGTTCAGTTTTGTCATTGACCACGACGTGCCGGAATACACCGGCAAGGCGGTCAGCTTCACCAAGAAATACGCGGAATATATCACCAACGACATGGATCACGATTCGTTCATGAAACTGATCCTGTTCGATCAGCCGATGTACGCCGAACTCGATCCCAACCCGTTCTATTTCTACACCGGTCATAAAAAGCACTGGTTTGAAAATGAATTCTGGTCGGATCTGCGCGTTTATTCCGACAAATGTTTCTCGTGCGAGGTAAAATTCGATTACTATATCGGCCAGATCAAGACCGACGCCAATTTCGTTAAGATGCTGCCTCTGGACATCAAGTTCTGGATCGTCGATTACGGCGGCAAGTGGTACCTGGCGGACTGGCAGTTGATGTAATGCTGCCGTTACAGGGCAGAGCTGTCTAAGCGTCATGAGGAGATAAGGTCCTTTTCCTGATTACGTGAAAAGTCAATGCTGACCGGCTGTTTTTCGCCGGCGCCGATCGCCCGGGACGACGCCTGACGCCGATCGCCCGGAACAACGCCTGGCGCCGATCGCCCGGGACGACGCCTGACGCCGATCGCCCGGGACGACGCCTGACGCCGATCGTCCGGGACAACGCCTGATGCCGACCGCCCGGGAGATCGCCTGACCAGGCGTTGGCTCCGGGACATCATCTGACCGGGCGCTGGCTCCGGGACATCATCTGACCGGGCGCCTTCTCAACATACTACATTTCCAAAAAATTGGA
>CACZOW010000226.1 GCA_902782885.1 uncultured Ruminococcus sp.
AATTGACAACCGCCCCGAAAACTGGTACAATTCGCCATTGTGGGGGTGTGTGATCACATTGTACCTGAAACGGCTCGAAATGCAGGGCTTCAAGTCATTCGTTGACAAAACAGTATTGGAGTTCAGTAACGGAATAACGGCGATCGTCGGACCCAACGGCAGCGGAAAGAGCAACATTTCCGATGCCGTTAAATGGGTATTGGGCGAACAGAGCCCCAAAACGCTGCGCGGCAGCAAGATGGAGGACCTGATCTTCGCCGGCACCCAGAGCCGCAAACCCACCGGTATGTGCGAAGTATCGCTGGTGATGGACAACGAAGACCACGCGCTCAATATTGACTTCATCGAAGTCCGCGTCACCCGCCGCCTGTACCGCTCCGGCGAGAGCGAGTACCTGATCAACGGGGCACAATGCCGCCTGAAAGACATCGTGATGCTGTTCGCGGATACCGGTATCGGCCGCGACGGATATTCGCTCATCGGGCAGGGGCGCATCGACGAGATCCTCAGCACCAAATCCGAGGAGCGCCGCAACATTTTTGAAGACGCTTCCGGTATAATGAAATACCGCATCCGCCGCAACGAAGCCGAGCGCAAGCTGGCCGCCACGGAGCAGAATCTGCTGCGGATCAACGATATTGTCCGCGAACTCGAATCGCAGATCAAGCCGCTGGAAAAGCAGAGCGAGGTTGCCCGCAAATACCTCGGGCTCCGGTACGAGCTCCGGGACATCGAAGTGGGCGTACTCAGCGAGACCATTTCGCAGGCCGAAACGCGGCTCGGGGAGATCACCGGGAAGGCGGAAATTGCCGCCGGCGACCGCACCGCCGCCGAAGCCGAGCTGGAAGCGCTGCGGCAGGAAAACGAATCCAAACTTGAATTGTCCCGCCAGCTGGACAGCCTCATATCGCAGCTCAAGACCGAACAGTTCGAGCACGAGAAGCGCGTGGAACGGCTGAGCGGCGAGATCGCGGTCAACAACGAAAAGATCGTCCAGGCCCGGGCCAGCAGCCAGCGCGCGGACAATGAAAAAGCCGAACAGACCGGGCGGATGGAAGCGTACAACGCGGATATTGACCGCCTCAATAAAGAGATCGCGGCGCTGGACGCCGAGCTCGCGGAGGTCAACGAACGCGGCGGCGCCCAGGCAGACCTGCTGAACGCCACGGACGCGCGGCTCGCAGAGGCCGAACGGGAGACCGACGCGGCGCGCGCGGAGCAGGTACGGCTGCAATTATTGCTCACCGAAAAGAACGCGAAGGCGGAAGCCGCAAAGGAAAAGATCGCCATTGCCACCGCCCGGAAAGAATCGCTGGACCTGGAGCTCGAAGCCATCCGGGAGAGCGACACCGCGGGAGAAGGCGAACTCAGCGACGCGGAGAAGGCGCAGGCGGAAGCGGCGAATATTGCCTCCGACGCCAAGCAGGAATACCAGAACGGCCAGAGCCGCCTGGCGGAACTGCGCGCGCAGATCGACAGCGATAACCGCACCGCCACCGAGCTGACCGGCCGCGTACAGAGCCTCGGCGCCCAGTGCAAACTGCTCCGGGAGATGGAGGAAGAGTACGAAGGTTACGCCCGCAGCGTAAAAGAAGTGCTGCAGATGTGCAAAAAGAACCCCGCGTTCGGCGACGGTATATACGGCGCGGTGGCGCAGCTGATCACGGTATCAAAAGAATACGAACTGGCCATCGAGACCGCGCTGGGTCAAAGCTACCAGAACATCATAACCGAATCCGAGGAAGAGACCAAGGCCGCCATCGAGTTCCTTAAAGAACACCGGTACGGGCGGGCGACGTTCATGCCCCTCACCGCGGTGACCGGCCGCCGCTTTGACGCGCAGCTGGAGCGGGAGCTGAGGGGGCTCCGGGGTTATTTGGGAATTGCCAGCGACCGCGTGGAGTGCGAAGCGCGGTTCCGGGTCGTCGCGGACAGTCTGCTTGGCCGCGTGGCGGTGTTCCGCACGCTGGACGACGCCATTGACGCCGCCAAAAAGTATAAATACGGCTTCATGTCCGTAACGCTCGAAGGCGACCTGCTGCGCACTTCCGGCGCCATCACCGGCGGCACGGCGGAGAAGGGCGCGAAGACGACCGGCGCGTTGTCCCGCACCCGCGAGATCCCAAAGCTGGAAAAAGAGCTGGACGAGGCGCGGAAAAAGATAGAAAAACTGCTGCATAAACTGCACGACAATAAAGAAGAAGCGGATCAGCTGTCAAAACAGCAGACCGAACGCTTCGAAAAGTTGCGGGAACTGGAAAAGCAGGCCTCCGCGCTGGACGCCAGAGTGGCGGCGCTCAGAGAACGGCAGGAAGGCCGGCGCGAACGCCGGGGCAAACTGGTGGAAGAGCTGAAATCCCAGATCTCCCAGGTGGTCACGCTGAACGGCGAGATCGGGCAATTCAAGGCCGATGCCGAGCAGGCGGGCGCGGATATTGCCGCCGCCGAAAAACGGCTGGAACAGGCCGCCCGGCGCGCGGAAGAGGTGCGCAAAGAGCGGGAGGCCGTGAGCAACGCGCTGTTTGCGGTGAAAATTGACCAGAACCGCGTGGAGGCGGCGCGCAAAAAGGCGGAGGAGAATATTGACGCCATAAAGCGCGACATCGAAACGCTCCGCGAAAAGCTGGCCCTGTACGAGACCCAGAAGCAGGAAAACGCCGAAAGCGTAAAGAATCTGGAAGCGGAGATCCACCGCCTGGAGACGCAGAAAGCCGTGTCCGCGCTGGACGCGGAAAACGCCGCGGAAAAGCTGAAAGGCGTGGAGGGCCGCAAAGCCGCCACGGACGAGACGCTGGGCGGCATGCTCACCCGCATCACCGACATCAACACGCGCCTCGCCGGCATCGAGCAGGAGATCAACCGCCTCGAGATCCAGCGCGTGCGCTGCGAGAACGAGATCAACTCCGGCCGCAACCGCCTCTGGGAAGAATACGAACTCACCCTCAGCGCCGCCAAAGAATTGGCGGAAGGCATCGTGATCGAGGACTACAAAGCCGCGGCGGCGCGCATCAACGAGCTGCGTTCCGCCATCAAAGCGCTGGGTCCGGTGAACGTCAACGCCGTGGAGGAGTACGAATCCACCGTGGAGCGCTACAACTTCATGTCCGCCCAGAGCAAAGATATGAACGACGCGCGGCTGAAGCTGCGCAAGGTCGTTGACGAACTGACCGAAGTTATGTGCGCCCAGTTCTCGGAGCAGTTCAAACTCATACGCGAGAACTTCAACCAGGTATTCACCGAACTGTTCGGCGGCGGCAAGGCGGACATCGTGCTGGCGCAGGGAGAGGAAGGCGCCAACGTGCTGGATTGCGGCATCGACATCAACGTCCAGCCTCCGGGCAAAAAGCTCCAGAACATGCTGCTGCTCTCCGGCGGCGAACGCGCGCTCACCGCGATCGCGCTATTGTTCGCGATCCTGCGCCTGCGCCCGTCACCGTTCTGCCTGCTGGACGAGATCGAGGCCGCGCTGGACGACGCCAACGTTTACCGCCTCTCCGACTACCTCGAGGGCGTGTCAAAAAATACGCAATTCATCATGGTCACCCACCGCAAGGGGACGATGGAGTACGCGGGCTCGCTGTACGGGGTGACAATGGAAGAAAAAGGCATCTCGCGCGTCGTTTCGCTGCGGATGGACAAGTAAATTATACTCGCGTATGACCGGGGTTCAGGCCGCACGGCGCGCCGCACAGAAAGAATAAGGTGACAACATCATGGGATGGTTCGATAAATTAAGATCCGGGCTCAAAAAGACCCGCGAAGGCTTCAAAAACAAATTAAAATCGCTGCTGGCCGCTTTCGGAAAAGTCGACGAGGATCTGTTCGACGAGCTGGAGGAGCTGCTCATAACGTCCGATTTCGGCGTGGAGACCACAGAGCATCTGATGGAAAAGCTGCGCGCCCGGGTCAAAGAAGGCCGGATCATTGACGCCGCTGAAGTGGAGAAGGCGCTGCAGGAAGAGATCGCGGCAATGCTCACCAAAGGCGAGCAGGGGCTCGATACCGAGGACGTGCCGGTCATCATTTCGGTCATCGGCGTCAACGGCGTCGGCAAGACCACGTCCATCGGCAAAATGGCGCATCTTTACAAATCCGCGGGCAAGCGCGTCCTGCTGGCGGCGGGGGATACTTTCCGCGCGGCGGCAATTGACCAGCTCGGCATCTGGGCGGAGCGCGCCGGCGTCGAAATGGTCAGTCAGTCCGAGGGCGCGGATCCGGCGGCGGTCCTGTTTGACGCGTGCCGCAGCGCTAAAGCGAAAGGCGTCGACGTCCTGATCTGCGACACCGCGGGACGCCTGCACAACAAAAAGAATCTCATGGATGAGCTGGCCAAAATGAACCGCGTCGTTGAGCGCGAAATGGCGGGCGTGCGCCACGAGACATTCCTGGTGCTGGACGCCGCCACCGGCCAGAACGCGGTCAACCAGGCCCGGGCTTTTTCGGAAGTCGCCGGCATCACCGGGATTATATTGACCAAACTGGACGGCTCCTCGAAGGGCGG
>CACZOW010000227.1 GCA_902782885.1 uncultured Ruminococcus sp.
GGCAAAGGTGTAGCCGCAATTCCTTATTTTGCGATTTGCGGCTGCAGGATCGGCACCTAAATGGCGGCTCAAAGCGCTGAATGCTGTTGTATTATGCAGCCCGACGGCAGGGGAAGGCGCCGGGCACCTGCCCAAGCTCAAACAAAGCGCCTCAAGACAAAAAGCCGCATTATTGAATTGCCGCCCGCGCTGTGGTAGAATAATAACGTGCAGGTTTGTACGGTCCGCCCGTCGGAGGCGGAGCGCGACGTTGACCGGCGGCACCAACAGGCACCAAGAGGCAAGCGATAACAGATGGGACTTATCAGAGACGCAAAATCCATAGCACGCCGTGACCCCGCGGCCCGCAACGCGCTGGAGGTTTTTTTCCTCTACCCGGGGTATCACGCGCTCATTTATCATAAAGTGGCCAGGGGCTTCTGGAAGATAAAGCTGAAGTTCATTGCCCGCTGGTTATCGCAGCTGTGTACCCGCCGCACCGGCATAGAGATTCATCCGTGCGCCACGATAGGGCACGAACTGTTCATTGACCACGGCGAGGGCGTCGTGATCGGCGAGACCGCGGTGATCGGCGATAACTGTACCATCTACCACCAGGTCACGCTGGGCGGCACCGGACGGGTCAAGCACTGCAAGCGGCATCCCACCGTGGGCAACAACGTGCTGATCGGCGCAGGCGCCAAGATCCTCGGGCCGGTGACGGTGGGGGACAATGCGATGATCGGCGCCGGTTCGGTAGTGGTGGAGGATGTGCCCGCGAATACCACGGTCACCGGAGTGAAGGCCAGAGTGGTGCGGGTCAACGGCGAGCGGCTGGCCCCGTCCGTTGCCCTCGAACAGCGGGTAGGCGACCCGTTCGCGGTAGAACTTACGGCGCTGCGCAAGCGGGTGGAGGAACTGACGACCCGGCTCGAAGCGCTGGAACAAACCGCGGACAACAGTGATGCAGAGGAGGTAAACGACTGAAATGAAAATATATAATACCTTATCCAGAAGAAAAGAAAAATTTGTGCCCCAGGATCCGAACGAGGTGAAGATCTACTCGTGCGGCCCCACGGTGTACAGCTTTGCACACATCGGCAACATGCGCACATACGTGTTCATGGATTCTCTGCGCCGTGTGCTGAAGCGCGAGGGCTTTACCCTCAAACACGTTATGAACGTGACGGACGTTGGCCATCTGACTTCCGATGCCGACGAGGGCGAAGATAAAATGGAGAAGGCCGCCCGCAAGGCGCAGAAATCTCCGTACGAGATCGCCGAGTTTTACACCGCGGCGTTTTTCAAAGATCTGGAGCGGCTGAATATTGACCGCCCGGAGATCATCGCAAAGGCAACGGATCATATTGACGGCATGATCGATTACGTGGTCGGCCTGTGCGAAAAAGGTTACGGCTACGAAACCTCCGACGGCATATATTTCGATATTGCCAAATTCCCCGGGTACGGCAAACTGTCCCGCGCGCGGCTGGACGAACAGCTGGCGGGCGGCAGCGAACGCGTGGCGGTGAACAGCGAAAAGCACAATCCCGCCGACTTCGCGCTGTGGAAGAAAGCGCCGAAGGAACATATCATGCAGTGGCCGAGCCCCTGGGGCATGGGTTACCCCGGCTGGCACATCGAGTGCTCCGAGATGTCCCGGGAGTATCTGGGAGATCTGCTGGACATCCATACGGGCGGAGTGGATCATATTCCGATCCATCACGAGAACGAGATCGCGCAGTCTGAGGCGCTCATCGGCAAGAAGACGGTCAACTACTGGATGCACGGCGAGTTCCTGCTTGTTGACGGCGGCAAGATGTCCAAGAGTCTGGGCAACACGTACACTATTGACACACTGATCGAACGCGGCTTCTCGCCGCTGGCGTTCCGGTACTTCTGCCTGAACGGCCACTACCGCAACAAGCTGAACTTTACCTGGGAGGCGCTGGAGGCCGCCCAGACCGCGCTGGACCGCCTGTACGACACGCTGCTTACCCACAAAAATGCGCCGGATTCCGAGATCACCGATACGGTGCCCGGAGAAGGTCGCTACTCCGGCATGAATCTCATGGACGCGTGGGCCAAAGAGTTCGAGTATGCGATCACGGACGATCTGAACATCCCGCTCGCCCTGAGCGTGGTGTGGAAAGCGCTCCGGCACCACACGCCCAACCGCAAGATATACGATTTCGTCGTATCTCTGGACGACGTGCTGGGCCTGGATCTGGAAGCCGGCACCGCCCGCGCGGCGGAGAAACGCGCCGAAGCAGAAAAAGAAGCCGAGGCCGAACAGAACGAGATCCCGCAGGAAATCCTGGAACTGTCCGAACAGCGCATGCAGGCCAAGAAAGAAAAACGCTACGCCGACGCCGACGCGCTGCGCGCCCATATCGCGGAACTGGGATATAAAGTCACGGATACCCGCGAAGGCCCCGTGATCACCAAAGAATAAGATCTAAATGACGGAAATCAGACAGGCAATATCCGGCAGGCCGGACAATAACAGCTCCGCTCGGGGGAGACGCATTCCCTGCAGGATCGCGTCGGCCTTACTGACGCTGGCTGTGCTGCTGATCTCCGTTTTTGCGTTCGGCGGCTGCGGGCGCAGCGGTGAAAATAAAGTATTCTCCGACGCGGGCAAAGCCGAACTTGAGCGCTTCGTGCGGCTGGGCGTATTTCCCGCGGGCACGGATGCGAAAGTGTCGGACAACATAACCCGCTTTGACGCGGTACTGGCGCTGGAACGCCTGCTGGGCTCCGGAGACGAACTGCGCGCCGCGGATTATTTCCGGCAGCTGGCGCCGGATGGTTCCGTCGATCTTTTTGAAGATCCCGACGGCAGCAGCGCGGACGCGGAGAGCGCCGTCAGCGCGGCGCAGGCATACCACATGTGCCTGAAAGCGCTGGGCTTGCCCGGAGACACCGCGCCGGAAACGGCAGGCTTCGGATATTATGCCGGAACGGTCGACGGCGACAAACTCACGTACGGCAGCTATTCGCTCATACTGAGCGAGCTGCTGGGCCTGAGGCCGGAAGGCAGCGCGGAACCGGTATACCGCATAACGGCGGCAATGGATTCCGCGTTTCTCAAACTGCTCAGGAACAACGGCCTGTACGATGATATCCCCGAAGAACTGGCGCCGGTATTCGGCGCGGGCTATTATGTGCCGGACAGCTTTGCCGCCGTGAACGCCGCGTACAGCGAGTGGAGCGCACAATACTCGAAAGTGAGTGCCGAAGCGCTCGAAGCGTACATTGACCGGATCGAAGCGGAGGGCTGGATACCGGAAGGACAATACACGCCCGAATCCGAACCCGACACCAAAATGTATTTGTACTATAAACCGAACAGCGACGCGCCGGACGGCGAGATGGGGCTGGTGCTCCGATTGACGCCGGAAGGAATGCTGACCTGGGCGCTGCTGGCGTAGCTGACGCCGGCCCGGATAGCCGGTGAAGGCACGCTCTGACGCGGCCCGAAAAAGAAAAACGGAGGACTTTATTGACCATGAAAAAACGCACCGACCCAATGCCCGTAGTGAAAAGAGACTTCAGAGAACTGATCCGCGACATCGTTGACGAATACGGCGAACGCGAAGCTTATATAATCAAAACGCGCCGCGAGAAAGGCGATATCCCCGCCGAGTACCGGACCGTGACGTTCCGGGAATTCAGCAAGGAAGTGCGCGAACTGGGCACTGCGCTGCTGGAGCGTTTTCCCGCCGGCGCGCGCATAGGCGTAATGGGCGAGAACCGCTATGAATGGTGTCTGTCGTATCTGGCGATAGCGACGTCCGGATTCGTGGTCGTGCCCGTGGATAAGGAACTCAACCGCGAAGAACTCATTCACGTGCTGGGAGAATCCGAGGCAAGCTGCATAATCGTTTCCGATAAGATCTATGAGAAAGCGCTCAAGTCGGCGCTGCCGGACCTGCCGGGCGTTAAACTTTGCGTGCTCATGGACGCGGCGGACAGTGAATCGGCGTCTAAGGTCGGCGAGACCAACGGCGGTGCGGAGCTCGAGTATTCCCGCGTGGGCGCCATGCTTGAGCGCGGCCGGGCGCTGCTGGAGCAGGGGGACAAAAAGTACGATGAAGTCGTGATCGACCGCGAAGCAATGTCGGTACTGATCTTTACCTCCGGCACCACGGGTGTATCCAAGGGCGTCATGCTGTCGCAGAAAAATATATTGACCGACATGGCCAGCGTAATGATGTGCCTCGACCATACGTGCGAGGACTCGATGCTGTCGATATTGCCCATACACCACACCTACGAATGCACCACCACTTTCCTGGTGTCTTTCGCCATGGGCTGCCGTATCGCCTTCTGCGACGGACTGCGCTACATCAGCAAAAACATCAGCGAATACAGGCCCACGATGCTCATGCTGGTTCCGCTGATCCTTGAAAACGTGCACGGCAAGATCATAAAGCAGGCCAAGGCCACCAAAGCCAAATGGATCGGGTTTAAGTTCCTGCTGGGGCTGTCCGGGTTCCTGCGCATATTCGGCATCAACGCGGGCCGCAAGTTCTTCCGCGCGGCGCACGAGGCGCTGGGCGGCCGCAACCACCTGCTGGTGGCCGGCGCGGCGGCAATGAAGCCCGAAGTTTGCAAAGACCTGGTCAACATGGGCTTTAAAGTACGGCAGGGCTACGGCCTCACCGAGACTTCTCCGATACTGTGCGTAAACCGCGACACCGGCAACGAATACGCTTCCGTCGGCCCCGCCATGCCGGGCATCGAGATCCGCATCGACAATCCGGACGAAGAGGGGAGAGGCGAGATCCAGGCCCGCGGCGACAACGTCATGCTGGGCTATTACAAGAACGAAGAAGCCACCAAGGCGGTGTTCACCGAGGACGGCTGGTTCCGTACCGGCGACCAGGGCCGCATGGACAAAAAAGGCCGCGTATACATCACCGGACGCATCAAAAACATCATCGTTACCAACACGGGCAAAAACATTTACCCCGAGGAACTGGAAGGCAAACTGGATGCGATCCCGTATATCGCCGAGTGCATGGTGTACGGCGACGATTCCGCGTCGGATGAAGATACCAAGATCAGCGTAATGGTGTACCCGAATCTGGAGGCGGTCAAAGCGGCCGCGGCGGAAGCGGGCGAAACGCTCACCGACGCGGAACTCGCCGAGACGGCGTCGCGCTACATCTGGGGCGAGATCAAGGTAATCAATAAGGATCTGCCTGCGTACAAACGCATCTGCGGGCTTGAACTGCGCGATACCGAATTCCCGAAGACATCTACCAACAAAATACAGCGTTTCAAAGTGATGCGCGAAATGAAGGAGAAGCAGAATGGACAGTAAAAAAGTCATCAGAGCCGCGGCGGTCATACTGGCGGCGTTGACAACGCTCGGCGCGCTGGCCTCGTGCCATAAAACGCCCGAGCCGCTTTCGCCGGTCCCCGTGCAGAACAACGGCATGTACCCGGCGATGCCTGCCTTCGATTACACGAAATACTCCGGCTTTAATAGCGTTACATCATTTCTGGGGGTCGGTAACGTGCTGGCACTGTATAAAAACGAAAAACGCATCTACGTTCGCGGCGGCGTCACCGAGTCGGCGGAACCGCTGCTCAAAGAAGAAGGCGGAGCGCTCAAGCTTAATGTTTCCGGCTGCGCGGAACTGTTCGGCGCGAGTGACAGCGCGGGCTGGGTCGACGTAAAAGACGGCTTGAGCGTGGCGGGACTTACGGCTACCGTGTACGACGGCCGGATGGTGGTCCTCACCGAAGCGGACAAAACGCCGGACACATTTAACGACATTTTTTCACTGGAATACGTGTCAATGCTGTTAAAAGGCGCCGAAAAGGAGGACATGGACAACGCGTTCATCACGCTGCCCTCAAAAGTCTCCGCCGGAACGAACACCGTATTTTATACGGAACCCAGCCTCAATCTCGGACTGCAGACCAATGTCTATTATGCCGCGCTGGGCGACGTTACCGTGACCGCGGGACCGGAACTGGTCGCCGGACAGGGACCGGACAGGCAGAATTACACGCTGGTGCGCGTATTCAACCGGCAGCAGGCAATATCCGCTCAATTTCTGGCGTACCCGCCGGATGTGCGGGGCGGCGTGCAGGTAGCGGCGGCAACTTTCGCCGGAGCCTCCGGAAAAGAGACGCTGATCGTCACCGCGCCGTATGTTAACGAAGGCACCGGTGCCGAAGCGCTGCGCGTATATGACACGCAGGGACTTATCCGCTGCGCGGTCACGCCCGAAGAGCTGAATGCGCCTTATGTGATCGCCGCGGGCAGGTTCACAGAGGGCAGTGAAGACGATCAGCTGGCGGTTGCCTCCGCCGTAATGAACGGCGGCGAGCTTACGGTCAATATTTACTCTGTTGCCGATATGAAACTTCAGAAGACCGTAAAGGCCGCGTGCGGTATTGCCGACGGAAAGACCGTGGTGTTCTCCGTGCGGAAAGGGCAGGGCGGCGACCGCCTGCTGGTGTACACCGACGGTGCGCGCACCGCGTACGAACTGGATCCCAAATCCGGCACTGCGGAGGCGCTGCCGTTCGAACTCTCCGAAAACGCTACGGGCGTGTATGACTCGGCGTTTGACGGCCGGTACAACGTTACGGTAGCTGACGGAACGTTTTCGTATGTTGACACCTTTGCTCCGGCCGGCGGCAGCGCGACCCGCAACAACGTGGGCTGGCGCGAGAACCGCTTCTACTCTTCGTTCGCGAAGAAGAACGCCGACGGGTACGTGGACAACGGTACTTTCCATCATGTGCGCGTTGACCTGGCGGCGCCGATACTGGGCAAACTGAAGAGCTCCGATACCGCGCGCCAGCTGCTCACCGATTCGGAAAACAACACGTACAAACGCTGGTCTGTTAACTTCCGCGAATCCAACGTGTTCCATAACGGCTACCATATGTGGGAACCCTGCTTCACGCACCGCTGGAATGTCAATAACTCCACGAAGATCCTGGCGGGCGTAGTCGACCGCGACGGCAACCTGATGTACGGTTCCATCGGCCGCGATAATATTTCCGTGAACTATCTGGAACTGGGCAGCGCGTTCCTGATCGGCACCTACGCCGACGGCATCCTTGAGATGAATAAAATGCGCATCTACCCGCTGCGCAGCTACCTGCAGGGGCTGGCGGTTGATTTCCGCGGCGAAAAAGGCGAGCCCGAGAAGATGATCGCGGTGTCTCCGGTGCACGAGCAGGAGATCAACGTGGCGGGTTCGGTAGGCGACTACAACGTGTACATGATCCGCGGCTTCCGCGAATACCTGCTCAGCCTTTACGGCAGCATCGAGAATATCAACAAACGCTTCGGCACGAATTTCGCGAACGAGGACGAATTCGACGCGCCGCGCTTCGATCCCAAAAAAGACGATCCGTCGGAATGCCGCGGGCAATGGGATAGATACGGCGACAGCGATTTCTTCACGCAGTGGTCGCTTTATACGCGTTTTATCGTCAATAAGCGCATCATGGAAGCATACCGCGAAGCGCTGCTGGCCGGCTTCCCGCCGGAGTCCATCAACGCGCATCAGATCCCCGAAGGGGACGCGGTATCCGGTTTCCTGGGCGAGGCGGACACCCGGCTTTCACCGATCGAGGCGGTCACCGTGTGCGGTACGGCGTACGGCGGCACCAGATACGGCGTGTACTACAAGGATGACAACAATTTCCTCAATCAGGCGTTCAAAGCCGGCCACACCAACATCACGCTGGGCGAGTACGGCTCCATCACCACCAACCGGGACGAGGCGCTGAACCAGCTCAGATACATGTGGAGCCACGGTGTGCGCTTCCTGCACATGATCATACCGTTGGATACCAATTCGACGGAATACAAGGCGTCCAAAAAAGGCGAAGAATACGCCATCAACACACTGCAGAAGGAGAACCAGCCCCGCACGGTCAATACCGGCATAACCAAGGGTGCGGCGGCGTACGAAGGCAACGGCCTGAAGTTTGACATCGTTCAGATGAGCCGTCCTTCCGAAAACGGTAATGCGATCGGCACCGGCCTGCTTAAATCGGTCAACGCCGAC
>CACZOW010000228.1 GCA_902782885.1 uncultured Ruminococcus sp.
ATCGACATCGGCGACGAGTATTCCGACACCGATGAAATGCTCAAACTGGAGCTGTTCACCGACGTGATCAGCCACGAGATCCTGGCCGGCGAGCTCAGGATGCTCACCAAAGATTACGAAGGCGCTTCCCAGTACGAAACGATCAAACTCGATACCGTAAAGACGGGCGACTCCATCAAGTATAATATTGACGCGCACATTGATGAAGAAGACGTTAAACTGTCCGCGCTCATTCAGGACAACGACAAAGTCAAGCAGTTCAAGTTCACCGCCGACGGCTCCGAATTATTCTCCCTGTCCGCGGACAAAGCGGCCAAGAAGTTCAAGATGTTCTTCGGCGGCGCCACCGAAGGCCTCGAATTCGATTACGACATCACCCGCGACGCCAAGGGCAACGTGACCTACTTCAAAGCGTCCCTTGACCTGGCGAAACTGGGCGAGTTCTTCGAAGCGTTTGAAAGAATGATGCCGGGCGTATACGCCGATGATTACTACTTCATGGAAGGCGGCCTGGGCAGCAGCTACGGCGATGACTTGGATGACAGCGACTGGGATGACGACGACTGGGATGACGACGATTACGGCTTCGGCCTTGACATCGCCGGAAAGATCACCGTGACCTATTCCGCGGAAGGCGACGTGCCCGCGTTCGAAGAGCTCCTTAAGATGAGCAGTGAAGAATTCCAGAATATTTTTGCTGCGCTGTTCGGACAGATGGTGCCCGAGGAGTATTGATCGCGTACTTTCAGCTTAGCTGACAATCAAATAACACAGCGGGACTGTTCAGATGCCGCCGGTCCGCGGCGGAGGGGGACAGTCCCTTTTTTATATAGTAATTTTATAAGATGATATTGTCCCGGCGGCGGTCGCGTATCGACCCGGGAGCATGAAAAGGCGCGGTGAAAAAAGTTTTTAAAATGTATTGACAACATCCGCCGTCGGTGATATGATACGCATAGTTGTTAGCACTCGACGCAATAGAGTGCTAACAACGAGGGCGCGAAAACACCGGAACGGCGGACGGCCGCAAAGCGCGGGAGGTGAGCGAATGGCAAACGAAGAACTGGACTACCGGAAGATGTCGATACTGAAGGCGGTCATTGACGACTATATCGAGACCCAGGAGCCGGTCGGTTCCCGCACTATCGCCAAAAAGTACGATATGGGCCTGAGCTCCGCCACCATCCGCAACGAAATGGCAGACCTGGAAGAACTGGGCTATCTGTCGCAGCCGCACACGTCCGCGGGCCGCATACCGTCTGAAAAGGGTTACCGCCTGTACGTGGACAAACTGATGAAGCTCGAAGACAAGCTCGGCTTCGAACCCACGGCGGAAGAACTGGAGGACGTAAAAGTCCGCATGCAGCATGAGATCGGCGAGATGAGCGACCAGATCAGAGTTGCCTCCGAACTGGTATCGCGGCTCACTGAATATACGTCGATCGCCATATCGGGCGCGGCGGACGGCACCCAGCGGATCAAAGCGCTGCAGGTCGTACCGGTGGAACCCGGCAAGGCGCTGGCGGTGATCGTGCTGGACGACGATTCGGTAAAAAACGCGATAATCCAGCATGACAAAGCCATCAGCCCCGAAACGCTGATGAAAGTGTCGACCCACTGCAACCTGCTCTTTGCGGGACACCGGGTGGAAGAGATCAGTATGAATATGATCAATTCCGTCTCGGAGGCCACCGGAGTCGCGCGCACCGCGTTGATGCCGGTCATCGACGGTATCTTTGAATGCATCAAAAAAGCCGCCGACACCGAGGTACATACCGAGGGCGCCGTGAAATTCCTGTCGCATCCTGAATTTTCGGACGTGGGCAAGGCCAAAGGCATACTCGAGCTGCTCAACCGGGAAGATCTGATGATCGACCTGATCAAAGAGTGCTCCACTTCCGACGGTCTGGTCATCCGGATCGGTTCGGAAAATAAAATAGAGGGGCTGAACGAGTGCTCCGTGGTCACCGCGACGTACAGCGTCAACGGCGTTAAACTCGGCACCATCGGCGTTCTGGGCCCCACGCGCATGGACTACCCGCGGGTGGTCGCGGCGCTGGAATATGTGCGCAAGCGGCTCACCGGGGGCAGTAATTTAGAGGCTCCCGAGGGCATGGCGATGCTTCCCGGCGGCGGCAGCGCAGAAATAACGGAGGTCAAATGATATAAGATGACGGAAAAGAAACACGTTGACGCGGACGATATCGAGAAAGCGGACAACATTGTGAACGCGGAAGAGATCGTGAACGCGGACGACACTGAATCGAAAGACAGCGCCGAAGGCGCGGAAGCGGCGGAGGCCGGGACGGCAAACGCCGTTGACCCCGCTGAGACCGGGGCGGAACACATTGACGTCGCGGCCGGCGGACACAAAGAAAAAGACCGCAAAGAAAAGAAGAAACTGACAGCGGAACTGGCCGGACTGGAAGCCAAAAACGCGGAGCTTGAAAAGAAGCTGGCGGAGGAGAAAGACCGGTACGCGCGGATCCTGGCGGAATACGACAACTACCGCAAACGCACCTCACGCGAACTTGACGGCCGCTACGCGGATGGCAAAGCGGACGCCTGGAAGGGCCTGCTTCCGGTGATAGACAATTTCGAGCGCGCCCTCGCCGCCGCGCCGGAGGACAGCGACGACCCGCTGCGCAAAGGCATCGAACTGACGTACCGCCAGTTCAAAGAGCAGATGGAAAAGGACGGCGTGAAAGAGATCGAAACGCTGGGCAAGGATTTCGACCCGGAGCTGCACAACGCAGTGATGCACTGCGAAGATGAGGCGCTGGGCGAGAACGTGATCGCCGACGTGTTCATGAAAGGATACACGCTGGGCGACAAAGTGCTCCGGCACAGCATGGTAAAAGTAGCCAACTGACGGCGCCGCGGATCGCGGCATTGACCGCGGAACCGCCCGCCAGAATATAAATAGTAAAAACCTGATTGGAGGAATTGATCATGGCAAAAGTAATAGGTATTGACTTAGGAACCACTAACTCCTGTGTAGCGGTCATGGAAGGCGGAGATCCCGTCGTTATCACCAACGCGGAAGGCGGCAGAACGACTCCCTCCGTAGTAGCATTCACCAGAGCGACCGCGCAGAAACCCACCGAGAGACTCGTGGGCGACCTGGCAAAGCGGCAGGCAGTGACGAACCCGGAGCGGACCATCATGTCCATTAAGAGAGACATGGGCACCGACCGTAAAATAGACATCGACGGCAAGCGCTACACGCCCCCCGAGATTTCGGCAATGGTGCTGCAGAAACTGAAGGCGGACGCCGAGAACTATCTGGGCACGCCGGTAACGCAGGCGGTCATCACCGTTCCCGCGTACTTCAGCGACTCCCAGCGGCAGGCGACCAAGGACGCCGGCCGTATCGCGGGCCTCGAAGTGCTCCGTATCATCAACGAGCCCACGGCGGCGGCGCTGGCGTACGGACTGGACAAAGAAAATGAGCAGAAGATCATGGTGTTCGACCTGGGCGGCGGTACGTTCGACGTATCCATCCTGGAGATAGGCGACGGCGTGTTCGAAGTGCTGGCCACCAACGGCAACAACCGCCTCGGCGGCGACGACTTCGACAAGAAGGTAATGGACTATATTCTCGGCGAGTTCCGCAGAGAGACCGGCATCGATCTTTCCGGCGACAAGCTGGCGATGCAGCGTGTGCGTGAAGCCGCGGAGAAAGCGAAGATCGAGCTGTCCAGCGTAATGTCCACCAACATCATGCTGCCCTACATCACCGCGGACGCCACCGGCGCCAAAAACCTGGACGTCACGCTTACGCGGGCCAAATTCAACGAACTTACCGCGGACCTCGTGGAAAAGACCATGGGCCCCACGCGTCAGGCAATGCAGGACGCAGGCCTCAAGGCGGATCAGATCTCGAAAGTACTGCTGGTCGGCGGTTCCACCCGTATCCCCGCGGTGCAGGACGCCGTGAAGCGCTTCATCGGCAAAGAACCGTTCAAGGGCATAAACCCGGATGAGTGCGTTGCCATCGGCGCGGCCATCCAGGCAGGCGTGCTCACCGGCGACGTGAAAGATCTGCTGCTGCTGGACGTTACGCCGTTGTCCCTGGG
>CACZOW010000229.1 GCA_902782885.1 uncultured Ruminococcus sp.
ATATTATCGATTGCATTTTTTAGTGTTTCTTTATTCATCTTAAAAATCCCTTCTTTACAAGATGAGCTTTCAGACGGTCCCGGGTGCGTTTCAGCGTCATTTTGACCTTGCTCTCGGACACACCCAGTTCCCCGGCGATGAACGCCACGTCCTCGCCGAAGCGGTAGCGCCTGATGAACATCACCCGCTCCTCCGTCTTCCTGCCACGCAGAAACCCCGAGATGGCCGCGGCCAGTTCAGCCGTTTCCGCCTTGTCCTCCACGTCGCCCTCGCCCAGCACCTCTTCCAGTTCATCTAAGGGAGAGATGCCGCCTTCGGGAATGCGTTTGGCCGCTTTATCGCGGCGCAGCCTTGACAGAGATCCGTTTCGGACAAGAGTTTTGAGATACGCCTTGAGATCGTCAGGTGCGGAGAGCGGGACGTCGTTCCATGCGGAGAGCAGAGCGTCGTTGACGCATTCTTCCGCGTCGCGCTCATCTTTAAGTATGTCCCGGGCAACGCCCATAAGACACCTTCCGTATTTTGCTCTCGTTTCTTCTATTGCCAGCTCGCTGCGTTCCTTATACAGCCGGACAATATCGACGTCTTCCATCGTTTCACACACTTTCCGAAATCTTGAGCCGCCGTACGTCAGCTCATCCCGTAAGACGCAAAAAGAAGGGTTCACGTCACAAAAAAACAGTCATTTCAGCTCCCCCGCCACGGATATTGACCGCCCGGCATCGATCGCAGCAATTATTGTCCCGCTGCGGAACGTAAATTCGGAAGGCTTCCCGTCGATCATAACAGAATCGACCTTCGAATAATACGGCAGTTCGAGCGCCGCCAACGACAATTTGCCCGCTATCACCTTTATATCCGTCCTGCCGCCGCGCCGTTCAAACCGGCCCCACGCGCTGTCAACTGCCCAGACGCTGCGGAAATCACCCTCCGTGACCGGGCAGAAGCCGATCGCCTTGTCCTGCATCGCGAACCTGAATCCGCTGAATATAGGCATAAGCGCGTAACTCGCCATACTTCGCGCATAATTCGAACCGCATTCGATCTCATTCCACGGATTGCGGTTGTCGCCGCGGTACCGATCGCGGATCGCTTTAACGACCGAAACGCCCTCCTTGACCATCCCCTCCGAGATCAGGAGGCCCGCAAACGCGTATTCGAAGCCGTGCATCGACTCCTGCGCATACGGGATCGGGATCGCGGGCGTTTTAATGCCCTTCGGGAACGAGCAAATGACGGCGCCTGCTTCGTCGTTGACCGCAAACAGACGGAACGTGTTGTAATGCGACCTCATATCCGGCATAAAATTATTATTATATATGTTTTTCAGCGCCGTACGCAGGTGTTTTTTGTCAAAAACATACCCTATCCCGTTAATGTTCGCATGCCACTGCGCGAGGCACTGGTCCAGCAGACAGCCTTCGCCGATCTGGTATTTGATTTCGCCCGATTCGTCGTTCCAGTACGCTCCGGCGCCTTCAAACCGGTCCAGATATGTTTTGTCGGTGAGATCCAGCTTCTGGTAATACCATTTGCCGTTGAACAGATTTTCCTCGCTCCATTTTTGCCCTTTCAAGAAAATAGCGCGGTATTTTTCAGCCGTTTCCGGCTCGCCTGATCGCTCCGCCATTTCCGCGGCGCACTTGAGCGCCGCAAGGTAGAAGCCCTGCAGCCACGAAGCGGGCCCGAAAAGTTCCACGTCCAGCGTGTGATGCTGGCGTCCTTCCAGCACTCCGTCCTGATCTCTGTCCCACATATCCGGGTTTTTATCGCTCCACGCGTATTCGAGCGATTTTTTCACGGCGGGCCAATACTTCCGGAGCCAATCGTCGTCTCCGCACAATTTCCACTCCCGGTACGTTTTGATGACGCCGCCCATCTGGCCGTCAACGCATGCGCGGAAGCCCGAGCGTTCTCTGCCGAGCGGGAGCGTCATGCGGAATGCCATTCTGCCGTTTTCGTCCTGATTGTATTTGAAATCCGTTTCGCGTATCGACCGTTCAAGTTTCGGGAACAAAAAACAGAGCGCGTACGCGTAGTTCCACACGTGCGTACAGGTGCCCTCGCACGAACCGGCATTCTCCCACGTTCCTTCCCAGCCGTAAAACTCTCCGTTTTCGAGACGCATTACGGTAGGAGATTTGAGGACAGACGTCGTGGCGGAAATTGCCTCCTTCACCTCGGCGGGAAGTGTTACACCGAACAATTCGTCGTGATAACGCTTCGTGCCCTTCCACAGCCTCTCCCACTCCGTCAGCGCGTACGCCGCCGAAACGGTCGAATTTTCAAACTGCGTGGCGTAATAGTTTTTCCATGTGACGTCTTTTTCGCTGCCGTCCTTGTCCTTCACGACGTACCGGCTCCAGTAGTTGACGCAGTTCGGGCTGCTCCACGAAATAACGTACCTGAACCGCTCCGTTTTGCCGGGGGCAATGCTTTTTCTGATCGCCATTGCCGCATGGTCGCATGAACCGGGCTCCGGGTACGTGCGGTTTTCGAACTCGGACTGTTCGGTAAAATTGCGCCAATACCGCTCGAGCCCGTCGTGCCAGCTGCCCCGGTACCAGTATTGCTGATAGGACACCTCTCCGTCCCGGCCGGCCGCAAGCGTAACGTCGCCGTACCCGGGGCTGTCAGGGCTGCAATTTGCCTGGTGGAGGTAAAGCCTGCAGAAATTTGCGTCACTTACGTAATCATTGACCGAACCCCCGTACGGATTCTGCAGGACTCCGCAGACGGTATAGTCAAGCGCTTCGCCGGACGTATTCGTTATCTCGAATTCAAAAAATGCGGCCGGGATGCCGGAATCGCGGTCGTTAAGCGGGATAAGCGGATTCCACGCGCAGAGGCGGATCTTTCCCGGGAAGGCTTCGTCCGAAAGATCCACCCGGGCGATCGGAAATTCGCCCGTAAAAACACATTTTTTAAAATGCGGGAAACCCGCCATCGATCCGGCGGTCAATCCCGAGCCGTATCCGCGGCCGAGCGTGCCGGCAAGGTCTGTATTCACGTCCCCGTTTATTACGCGGGC
>CACZOW010000230.1 GCA_902782885.1 uncultured Ruminococcus sp.
AACGCTGTCCTCGATATCGTACTGCTCCATGTAATCCATGGCGCCGGCGCGGTTGCCTTCGCGGAACGTGCGCGTGTCGTCCTCGGAAAAGAATATCCGCCCGCGCAGCCGGAACGAGTCCTGCATGACGCGCTGCGCCGAATAGCCGCCGGGCTGCCGCTCGATATATACGTTGGGGCACGCGGTCATGTCCACGAAGCCGCAATCCAGCATCTTTTTCGCGCCTGCGCACATGCACATATTGAAGTAGTCGAGGCAGCCGAAATAGCCGTAAAACGCGCCGACCAGCAGATCTTTATCGTACTCTTTTATTGCTTTGGCAAAATGGATTATGGAGTCGGCGGCGCCAACGTGGAACGCCCGGTAAAAGTCGGCAACGCACTGATATTTATCAGTGTTCAGGAAAGAGCCGATGTGGTTGTCCGTGATGCCGTTCCCGCCTCCCGACGGGAAACGCGCCAGCGCATGGTCGGCAAGGATGAACTCGCGCTCTCTCATATCCGGAATATGCGGATCGTCAATATCTGCTTCCGGATCGTTCCAGGCCTTGCGCAGCGCTTCCGCACTGCCGTACCGGTCGTAAAGATAGATCGAAAACGCCTTGCGGAACGCGGGGCTGAAGTCGCCGTACAGATCGCACGGCGCTTTGCCCGAGTGATCGAAGCCCATATAACCGCCGCGATAAACGGTGAGCGGATTCGACGGGTACCATTCGGAGGTATTGCCGCCCGCCAGAAACACGCCGATCACATGTTCTCCGTACGGCGTTGCCTCAAGGTCGCGCAGGAATCCCAGAACGTGCTTTGTCGCCTCTTCGCGCCAGGCCTGCGAATACAGCGCGTACATGCCGGGATAATAGCCGTTTCCGTAGCTCTCGGTGATCACACGCACCGGTATCGTGCTGCCGTCGTTGTAGCGCATCATTTCAGAGGGATGCTCGCACAGCCACTGTACCGACGGATGCACGCCCAGCCGCAGAAATATCTTCGCGTTCGGAACTTCTTCCAGCAGCACCTGCGCATCGGCCTTAAGCTGTTCGAACGCGCCCTGATACAGCCACTCCGGATCGCAGATCAGAAAGAATACTTCAATGCCCGCTTTTCCCAGTTCGCGAAGATGTTCGCGGTCGCGGGTATGGGCATGGGCGGTAAACGCCATGGGAGGTATGACGCGGCCGTCAACTTCCACCGCAGGGCTTCCGTTATAGTTTACGATCCTGGATCTGAGCATTCAGAGTCCCCCCCTTTAAAAAATCTGTCCCGGCAGCTTCAGTTTGAGCTTAGGCGGAAAATCCTTGTCGAACGCTTCCACGTCGCTGTCGTCAACATAATATCCGGCCGGCGTCTGATACACGCCGGTCACGCCGTTCAGATATCCGGGTATAAGCTCCCTGCACAGAAAGAACGAGTCATCCGCGCCCTCCGGCAGATCGTGATAGCGTATCCCGAATTTTCTTGCGCAGTCAAAGCCGGATTTACCGTAAAAACCGATATTGCCCTCGAACAGGACCGCGCCGAAGCCCAGTTCCGCTGCCCGCGCCAGCGAAAAGTCCAGCAGTTTTTTGCCGTAGCCCTGACGCTTCAGTTCCGGCGTTATGCATATGGGGCCCATGGTCAATACATTGACCGACCGTCCGTCGTCTGCGTCGATCACCGTCTTCATGTACATGTTCTGCCCTATCAGCCGGCCGTTCAGTTCCATGACAAAGTCCAGTTCCGGCACGAACGCCGGATCCTCCCGCAGCACATGTATCACATAATGCTCGCTGCAGCCCGGGCGGTATACGTTCCAGAAAGATTCCCGGATAAGTTCCTCCACCGCGCGGTGATCAGAGCTCTGTTCCAGGCGGTATGTAATTCCCGTGTCGTTCATAATGTTCTCCTTTTCGACGTGTTCACAGCGCGAGAGCCAGCTGTCCAGGAATTTGAGCTGCGCATCCGTGTGGAACCAGTGTTCGCCGCCGTCTATAACGGTAAGGCCCGCACCGTGCTTCAGCGCAAACTCCGATACCGATGCGTACGGGATCAGCACGTCCGCGCTGCCGTACAATATCTCCGTCGGAGCGTTCCACTCTGCCGGATGGCTCCGAACGTAAGTCAGGTATTCCGCGGAAAGCGTTTCTCCGGAATCAAGCGTGATCTCGCGCCGTGCCTCCAGTTCCGCCTCCGTAACGCCTGCAAGGCACATCATATCGCGGATCAGACGTTCCATGTCAACGACCGGCGAAATGAAATATGCTCTGCTTACCGCGCGGTCAATACCTGCGCTCATGGCAAAGTACGCGCCGATGCTGTTGGCGATCAATATCACCTGACCGTACTTTCCGCACAATTCCGCGAAATACGGCGGAAATTCCGTTTTCGCATCCTGCGGGGTCTGCGATCTGTAGTCGAAACCGATCATATCACATCCGGGAAACAGCGCCGCATAGCGGTCCGCTTCCGCCGCATTGCCGCCTTTGCCGTGAACATACACTGCCGCGGCCGGTCCGCGTACCGCGGGACCGCTTTCGTCAAACGTCCGTTCCCACCACAGATTGCCGTCTTCCCGCAAAAAGCAAAAGCCGCACCTTTTCAGCACGTTTTGGGATCTGACGTTGTCTTTACGTGTATCGGCGCGGACAACGCGTATACCCGCCTTCCGTCCGAACTCCAGAAACGCGGTCAACGCCTCCGTCATGTAACCGTGTCCTTCATATGCCGGATTCATGCCGTATCCCACCTCGGTGATCCCGTCCCGCGGCACGTATTTATAGTCGATGGAGCCGATGATGTGGCTGCCGGCTTTTAATACGATCAAAAATTCCGTGAAGAACAGGTAGTGCTCCGGATCATCCGCGATCTCGCGCTCCAGTTTTTTTAAGAACCCGCTCAGCAGGTAGTCCAGTTCCTCGCCCCGGTACACCACCCCGAACTCTTTTTCGAAACCGGGAAGATCCGAATTGAAAAGCGCCAGATTGTCCCGCGTATACGGGAACAGCACCAGTCTTTCCGTCTCAAGGTGATCGACCATTTTTTCAATATTCATTG
>CACZOW010000231.1 GCA_902782885.1 uncultured Ruminococcus sp.
AATTATTCTGAGATCATTTCCGTCGTCAGGGGGGCGGTGCCGGACGGCGCGCTCTGAGGGCGATCACCGCGGCGGCAATTGCGGCGGTGATCGCTGCGCCCGATACGAAGCCGGCAATGTCAAGCAGCACGTCCGTGATCTGCGGCGCGCGGCCGGGGGAGAAAAACTGGATCGTTTCGTCGATGCCGGCGGTCAGTGCGCCGGCGGCAGTCAGCGTGGCCGCGGCTCGTAAAATAATGCGTCCTGCGGGCTTTTTGCGCCGCTTCAGTACCGCCAGGCAGGTGTCAACACCCCTATCACACCCAAAACGGCAAATTCGCCGAAATGCGCGGCTTTTCTGAGACTGTGCTCGGAGAGATGGGGGAGCACGTTCCGCGCCAGGCGGAGCAGCCATTGACTGTCTTTCGAAGAGGCATACGCGGGCTTCAGCGAATTCGAAAAAATAAACGCGGTCCACAATGCCGCCGCCACGGCGCACAATGCCAGCCGCACGGTTTTGCCGCGTTTATTAAAAGCAGGGACAGGCCCCTTGCCTGAGGGGTCTGTCCCTTTGTTAAGACAGGGGTCTGTCCCCTGTTCAAAAGTTGACGGTGCGTGAGCGCGGCGCATTGCGGTTACGGTCCGTTGCAGGCGGCCTTCAGCTTATGATGCGGACCTCGGCGGGCGCCTCGATCTTTGAGACGACTTCGCCTTTGGTGTTGTGCTTGTGGATCACGTGGATGTTGCCGTAGGGCGTGGGGTAGGTACCTTCGACGAAGCGCAGGTTGCCCAGTTTCGGCGCGATGCGTACGGTCCGGCAGCCCGGTTCGACGGGCGTGATGCCCAGCACGTAGCGGGAGAGGAACGCCGCGGGTCCGGAGGCCCAGCCGTGGCAGAGGCTGTGGCGGAAGCCTATGTAGCAGTACGCGCCGTAGTCGCCGTGCAGGTCTTTGACGCCTTCCGGCACCAGTTCGTCGATGCGGCCGGAGCCTTCCAGCCAGTCGAGGTTGAAGTCTTCCCAGAACGTGGTGGCGCCGCGGTCAAGCATTGCCCCCCAGAAGTCGCGGATCATATCCAGCGCCGCGCCGGTCTCGTCGAGTTCGGCCAATGCCTGCAGCACGTAGAAGCCGAAGAATGTGGAGATGCGGTGTGCGCCGTCTTTTTTGATCATTTCGCACAGATCGCGGGCGTCGTTGTCCTTCGCGATGCCGGCGAGGATGAGCATTGCCGCCGCCTGCTTGCTGCCGTTGGGGTCGGGGAGGTGCGTGCGGAGTTTCGCGGCGCATTCGCGGCACATTGCCGCCGCTTCCGTCTCGCCCAGCTCGTCGCACAGGAACGCGCCGGCGTCGAAGCACATTGTCAGCATGCCCTGATAGCCCGCGTGGATGCCGGGTTTGTTGTCGTTGGTCGGCCAGTCCAGCAGCCGGCCTTCGGGGAGGATCTCGCTGCCGTCCTCGGCGATGAAGCCTTTAAAGAATTCCAGCAGTTTGACGAGGTAATCGCGCTGCTCTTTGAGGTAGTCGAGGTTTCCGTTCTGCATGTACCAGCCGTAATGTACCAGCACCCACCATACCGAATAACCGGAGATGCCGCACATAACGCGGGGGAGCGGGGATTCGTCGCGGGCCAGGTCGAGGCTCTTTTCCACGCTGACGTCGTGGCCGAACACCGCCTGGATCGTGGAAGTCTCGGGGTGGATGTCGCCGATCCACACGAGGCGGTCGCGTTTGATGCCGTCCCATACGAATTCCTGCATATTGAGGTGCACGGTGTACGCGGCGGTGTTCCAGATCTTGTCCAGGCGCGGGTCGTTTGAGTGGAACGAGCCTTTGTACTCGAGCTCGCGGTAGGTAAATATGCCGGATACGGCCATGACCGTGAGCGTGGCGCCGGGGTCAAGCAGGTCGATCCGCGCGAAACGGAAGCCTGAGGGGCCGATCTCGGGCATGCTGTAGAAGCCGACGTCGATGACCTGATCGCGGTTAATATGGTCGTTGGTGGCGTTTTTGGGTCCGCCCAGTTCGGCCATCGCCTCTTCGGCGGATTCGCCGAAACGCACGCGGATCTTTGCGCGCACGGGGTTCACGCCGACAATGAAAATTTTAATATAGCCGTGAAATTCGACGCCGAAGTCGAGCAGCACCGCCGCGGGTTCAAAGCCCTCGCCGGCGGGGCCGTTCTGCATTACCATCTGTTCGGGCACGTTGAAGTGCGTCTGTTTTTCGCGGGGCTTCAGCAGGCAATTTTCGCCGCTGACGCCGGCGCTCTTCCACAGGATGCGCTGCGGGGTGAGGAAACGGCGCACGCGCACGTCCGGTTCGGATTCGTTGTAAATGGCCGCGTCCCGGATCCCGGCGGGGACGAAATTTTTGTTCTGATCCATACGGGTATACCTCCAGTGAGTGTGATCTGGCAATCAGATTTTGCTGTGGTCAATGCTATCATTTTTTGTCGGTTTTGTCAACGCGCGCACCGCCCGCCGGGCGTTTATTTCCGCGCCTTCCGCGCGTTTTGAAAACGGGGTCTGTCCCCCGTATAAGGAGTTGACGGCGGGGGAGAAAGATAGTAGAATTGGCAGGAGGTCGGGCTTGCGCCGCGGTACGGTTTTTTCACAAAAAAGTTGCGGAAAACTCGGCAAAACTGTGGAAAACTCTGTGGAAAACCTGCCAGACTATGTGAAAAAGCCCGTTTTGGCTGCGGAAAGAGACAGAGTGCGGTCAATAGACCGCCGCTGCGGTTTTCTCAGCCGCATCGCCGTATGCCCGGACCGCCATAACCACATAACAGCGCCCCGGAGCGCACAGGAGGAAGTCGAAAGATGAAAAAGTTTTTATTACCCGCGGACAAAACCGCGTTCAAGGCGAATCTGCATTGTCACACCACGTTCTCGGACGGCAAAAATACTGTAGAAGAGATCAAGAAGCTTTATATGGAGCGCGGGTACAGCGTGGTGGCGTTCAGCGACCATAATTGCCTGGTGCCGCACCCCGAACTGGCCGGACCGGACTTCGTGCCCCTTACTGCGACGGAGATCAATATTGACGACGGCCGCGGCCACACGTACCACCTCAACTTTTTCTCTCCCGAGCTTGCACGCGACCGTTTCCCGGATATTGACCGCGTGTACAGTGTCGAGGGCGTGAACAAGGTCATTGCCATCGGTAACGCCGCCGGATTCCTTTGCCAGTACAACCACCCCAGATGGTCGTACCAGTCTGCGGCGGATTACGTCGGACTGCGCGGGCTGTGGGGCTTCGAGGTGTTCAATTCCGGCTGTGAAGTAGATATGCACGACGGCTGGGGCGATTACGAATATGAGACGATGTGCCGCGACAGCGATGAGCGGCCGGCGGCGACGGCCACCGATGACAACCACAACTGGGCACGGGATCCCGGCGGTCCGTATGACGATTCGTTCCTGGGATGGACAACGTTTTTCGCCCGCGAACTTACGTATCCCGCCGTGTTCGAGGCGCTGAAGAACAAGGATTGCTACGCCACCACCGGACCGGAGATCACCGCGATGTATGCGGAGAACGGCAGACTGTATGTTGACCATACGCCCGCATGTTCAGTGTGCACGCGTTTTGACACCCGGCGCCGGGAACTTTTCCGCAGTCTCGGGGAGGATATCACTCACTCGGAGTTTGATATAAGCGGCGATTACCGCCATTTCCGTCTGGAGATCAAGGACGGCCGGGGCAACAAAGCGCTGACCCGCGTCTACACCAAAGCGGATACCGA
>CACZOW010000232.1 GCA_902782885.1 uncultured Ruminococcus sp.
TCATTTTCAAATGATGAGAAGGAACCTTTTTCTTGCAAACAGCCTGCTTTAAGTGTGTTTGCAAGAAAATCCTAAATAATCCCACTTTCCTTAGTCTAAAATTTCACTCGCCTTATGAATCATTTTGTGTACTTCATGCGTGAGCCCTGTAATGCTTAGTAAATGCAATTGATTCACTTCGCGGATTGGGTTATAATTGCATTGACCGCGAAAGCACTATTGCTGCACAATCACTACACAACAGCAGAAAGGCATATTGAGATGGCAGACAAAAAACAATTATTTACTAAGACCAGGTCAGAACTGGCCAGACAGGCATTTGAAGAGTGCTGCGACCCGAAAACGACAGTACGTTACGGCATAAAGCGCGGACGTCCGTTCTGGAACGCGGAATCGACGATGTTCATGTATGTGCCGGCATTTCATTTTACCGCGATACGGTGCTGCGCACGTTACCGGTATACGGCAGTTGACGAAGCGGGCGGAGTGCATTCATTCGAAGCAAATGACTGCTGCGCGCTGCTCACACCCATATGGGCGGAATTGCCCGAGGGCGTCGTGCGGCTGACCGTTGCCGCCCTCAACCCTGACGGAACCGAATACGCCACCGTCGGTGCGCGCACGTTTTTCCGGCTGGCCAGCTTCCCGGAAGACACGCCCCCCGCCGTCTGTTCATATAAAGAGAGCGCCATTAAGGCGTTCCGTTACGCGATGTCCCAGGGTTTCATCAGGCACTGGCTCGAATACGGCGAACCGGATCCCTACTACGACCTCAACTCATACCCCAGCAAAATGATCAGCGCGCTCGTGGAGGCGATGCTGTCGTACTCGAAATTATGCCCGGAAGACGCGGCAGACGCGCTGAAGGTCGCGGTCAACGCCGCCGACTACCTGATCCGCATCACTCCGCGCGGCAGCGATCCGCTGGCCAATGTGCCGCCTACGTATTACCTTGACTTTTGCCCCGATCCCGAAAAATACGGCGTAATCACGCCCAACTGGCACGCCGCGCAGGGCCACGTCGGCACCAATATGATGATCTATCCCGCCCGCGCCGGCAAGATCTATATTGAACTGGAACGGACCACCGGAGACCGCAAATATCTGGAGGAAGCGCTCAAAATCGGTCAATACTATCTTGACACCGTGGAGCCCAACGGCAGCTGGTATCTGGTGCGTTCCTGCGCCACCGGCAAACCGGTCACGGGCAACTACGTTTCGCCGATAGAGAGCGTTGTCCCCTTCCTGGCGTCGCTGTACGAGCGCACCGGGGACGAACGCTGGAAACAGCTCTGCGACGGTGCGGTGGACTACATGTTCAAGACGCAGCTCGCCACGTACAACTGGGAGGGCCAGTTCGAAGACAGTCCGCTTTCGACAAATTATATGAACCTCACCCATTACGCTCCGGTGGCTCTGGCCAAATATCTGGCCAAATACCGCCAAAGCGAGCCCGGGGCGATCGAGCAGGCCAAAGAACTTATGCGTTTTGCGGAAGATCAGTTTATAATCTGGAAGCGTCCGTATCCGTGGCTTCATGCCGCGCCGGACGATCTTCCGCCCTATGACACCTCCCGCTGGCATACGCCCGCCGGACTGGAGCAGTACGGTTGGTATGTGCCCATCGACTCCTCAACAGCGGACATTGCCCACGGTTTCCTGACGCTGTATCAGGCGACCGGCGAAGAGCTGTATCTGGCGAAGGCAAAGGCGTTGACCGACCAGCTGACCCGGGTCCAGCACGAAAACGGACAAATACCCACCCACTGGATGAACACACCGGACGCTGAGGCCAATTTCTGGTTCAACTGCATGTTTGAGAGTTGCCGGGTCCTGGCGCTGATGTCCGAATACGACGGCTGACCGCGGCGATGCAGCACCGGTCAGCGATCAGCAAAGGAGCGGATCATTATGGAACTCAATTTCCCGAACGCCACCGAATCGAACCGTCCCATGGAAGCTCAGACGCTCTGCGGCTGGTTCGACGACCCCAACCGGTTCAACGGATTCGTTGACCTCCGCCCTTTTGCGGATGACAAGACCGTGCTCAAAAACCCGCACAAAGGCTGGTTCTGGCATTTTATTGACAACGGCCTGCGCGGCCCCCTCTACCGCGACCGCCGCGATCCCGCGGATCATCTGGAAGACTTCCCCGGCCTCAACCATCTGTACCTGCGTTTCGACTGGTCCGACGTCGAAAAGACTGAAGGCGTGTACGATTTCGGGTTCCTGGATGAGATAATGGCCGAGTGGGCGCCCTACGGATACGCGTTTTCCCTAAGGGTATGCTGCTTTGAGACCAGTTACGGTGCGGAACCGGCCACACCGCGGTACGTATTCGAAAAAGGCGCCAAATGTTACGATCTGAAACACGGCACTTTTTATCAGCCGGATTACGGCGACCCGTATTTTCTGGAGCGGCTGGAAGCGTTCATGGAAGTGTTCGGGCGCAAATACAATAACGACCCGCGGGTGGATATCGTTGACATCGGTACGTACGGCACCTGGGGTGAAGGACACACGGTGGAGGGCGACGGCGTGATATACCCCGTGGAAACGGTGAAAAAGCACATTGACCTCCACCTGAAGTATTTCCCGGATAAATACCTGCTGCTGAACGACGACCACATCGTCGGACGCATTGACCACGGCGCGAAAGAATGCCAGGAGATACTGGACTACGCGTACGAGCGCGGTCTGGGCCTGCAGGACGATTCCATCTGCTGCGACTACTACTCCGTGGTCAACGGCTACGATACCATGCGCGCCCCTTTCGCGTTTCAGAAACTGGCGGACAACGCCCCCTCCTGCATCGAATTCGCGCACTACGGCTATATCCATCCGACCTTCGACGACTACTACCGGAACGGCCTCACTATCGTGGAATGCCTTAAGAATTCCCGCGCCACGTTCGCAGGCTTTCACGGCTATCCGCGCGTGTTCCTGAAGTCCGATAAATGGCTCGCCGAATATTGCGCGAACCGGCTGGGGTACTGGTATTTCATTGACAGCGCCCTCATACCGGATCTCACCGCTTCCGCCCACAACCATATAAAGCTCCGCTTCACCAACAAAGGCTGGGCCAAGGCGTACTACAGGCACTCCATAAGCCTCATGCTGCGCGGGGACAACGGCGAGACGCGGCTCATTGACACCGACGCGCGCGTGGACGGCATTGACAGCGAACAATCCCGCACCTTCGATCTTAACCTGGATCTGCGCGGCCTGCCCGAAGGCGAATATAAAGTGCTGGTCGGCGTGTTTGAAGGCGAGCACCCGATCAAACTGGCGCTGAAAGCAGAACTGCAGTCGGAAGACGGATATTACTGTATTGCAAACCGCAATGTCAAAGGGCTCTGAGCAAGAGGCCATTTGCCCCTTGCCATTTGCCCTTTCCCCCTTGCCATTTGCCTGCCGCGGGACTATAATTGCACCGCAATCTTATCTGGAGATGATAACATGAAAAAGATCACATATCCCATGACCATCGCGGGCGTCAAACGCAAGCTGCCCGTGTGCAAGCTGAACGACAATCTGGCCATCGGCGCGTTCGTACTGTTCGGCGACGTCAAACTCACCGAAGCCTGCGCCGGCGCGCTGCTGAAAAAAGCGCCGGAATTCGACTATATGGTCGCTCCCGAAGCCAAAGCGATTCCCCTCATCTACGAAATGGCGCGTCAGAGCGGCCGCAACACATACCTGCTGGTCCGCAAGAATAAGAAAGCATACATGCAGGGCGTATTTGAAGTCGCGGTCAATTCCATCACCACCGAAGGCACGCAATACCTGTACATGGACGGCGCCGACGCGAGAAAAATGAAGGGCAAGCGGATATTGATAATTGACGACGTTATCTCCACCGGCGAGAGCCTGCGCGCCGTTGAACACCTGGTCACCAAAGCGGGCGGCATCGTGGTCGGACGTATGGCGGTACTGGCCGAAGGCGACGCCATCAAGCGCGACGATATCATCTATCTGGAACCGCTGCCGCTGTTCAATCCCGACGGCACCGTGAAAGAACTGTGATTGAACTGTAGTTGAACTTCGATTGAACTGTAAACCGCCGGCAAAGGCCGCGCAATATTAGTACAGCCGGGAGCGTTTCGACGCCTCCGGCTGTTTTTTGTGAAGAGCGGGACAGCTTATTCCTCCTGCTTATCCTCGGGATCCACTGGGGTGAGATAGCGCTTAGCCTGCGTGGAGAACAGCGTGTAGTACTCCCCTTTGCGGTTCATCAATTGCGAGTGGTTGCCCGATTCCACGATCCGGCCGTCCTGCAGCACGATGATCCGGTCCGCCGTCGTGGCGCTCGAAAGGCGGTGCGAAACGAAGATCGAAGTCTTGTCGGAGCGCAGTTCGTCGAACTGATTGAATATCTCCTGCTCCGCCATGGGATCCAGCGACGCCGTAGGTTCGTCCAGGATCAATATATCCGATTTGGAATAGAACGCGCGGGCAATGGCAAGCTTCTGCCACTGGCCGATGGACAACTCGATACCGTTGTCCTCGAAATAGCGCATCAGCGGCGTGTTGAATTTGTCCGGCAGCGCGTTGATGAAATCCGTAGCGTTGCTGGCGGCCGCCGCGCCTGCGATGCGGTCGTCCGTGATCTCGGAATTGACCTCGCCGAACGCGATGTTGTCCCGCACCGACACCGCGTACTTCCCGTAATCCTGAAAAACGATCCCAAACAGGTCGTAGAGCTCTTTTAAGTCATACTCCCGTATGTCGTGACCGTCCAGCAGTATCATGCCTTCCGTGGGGTCGTAGAGGCGCGTAAGCAGCTTGATGAGCGTGGTCTTGCCCGCACCGTTGAGGCCCACGATCACGATCGTCTCGCCCGCGTGGATGGTGAGGTCCACGTGGTTGATAACGTTGCGGTCGATGCCCGGATAGTGGAACGACACGTCGCGGAATTCGATCACGTGACCGATGCCCCGTTCGATCGAACGCGGCTCGTCCAGTATGGGCTTCACCGTGGGTTCCTCTTCCATGAAGGCGATCATATTGTTGATAAACAGCGTGCCTTCGTATATGCTGGCGGTGGTGGTAATGAGCGTGGCGATACCGGAGGCAATGGAATTGAGCGCGCCGGTATACAGAGAGAAATAACCGATCTCGTATTTCCCTTCGAACACGCCCCGGGCGATCAATACGAACAGCACGCAGTTGACCGCCGTGGACAGCAGCGTGGCGCCCACGTTCCACAGAAATTCCTCCACTATCAGTTTTTTAAGGCCCTTGAAATAACGCTTAAATACCTGTGAGTAGCGATCGATGAAATTGTCCGCCAGATCCAGCATGCGGATCTCTTTGACCATATCCTTGTTCACGATGACGTCGGAGTAGTAACTCATCTGTCGCCGGTCTTTGCTGCGCCTGAACACGTAGTTATGGTTCTTGCGGCGGTAAACGAAATTGATGATGGTGGACGGGATGGCAACGACGATGACCAGCAGCACCGGCAGGAAGCCCACGGCCGCCAGCACGATAATAAATGACACGATGCTGATGATCGCGGAGGCAATGGAGAAAGTCGCCCGCAGCACCTGTATCGGCCGGTTGCCGGCTTCGCGGTTCGCGTTCTCCATCTTGGCATAAAAATCAGGGCTGTCGAAGCTGGCGAGGTCAACTTCCTTCGCCTTGTTCATTATCTTCAGCTTTATGTGGTTCGTCACCAGCTCGCCGGAAATGCGGATGATGGTGGCGTCCAGGCGGTTGACCAGGTTGTTCAGCAGAAGGTACGCGAACTGGAACACCAGGAGCGTCCAGATCACCCGGAAAGTCGTGAGCTGTCCGCCGTACGCCTGTGCGAGACGGTTCAGCAGTTCTTTGCCGATCAGCGAGCCCACCACCGGCATCACGCCGTTGAACACGGACATGAACGCCATCAGGAACAGGATGCCCGGGCTGGCTTCCCACACGAGTTTCAGGATATACAGCATCCGTTTGGAGAAAGAACCGATAACTTCTTTTAAGAAGCGCGGCACGTCTTTGATGTTCTTGGGGCGCGGGACTCTGTACTGGTCCAGCACGCTGTTGTCCGGTCCTCCGGGCGGCATAGCGGTCACCTCTCCTTTTGGCGGCGGACAACGCGCAGCTGCGGTTCCGCTACGGTACCCGGAGTGAGTTTCATCCCCGCGGACTTGAGCGCGTCGTCAACGGCGCTGTTCAGTTCATTGTCCAGTCCGTTTTTAAGCAGCAGCCGTTTGAAACGGCAAAGCGTATCCGCGTCCGGCACCTGCTCTTCGAGGAAACTGATGCCGATGAATTTCCGGAACGCGTAGCTGTCGTAGGCGGCATCCTCCAGTCCGGCGGCGGACAATCCGAACCACTGCTGCAGAAAGTACATCCTTATCATCACTTCGAGGGGCTTGGCGGGTCTGCCGCGCCGGCCGCTGGGATAATACGGCCGGACTGCGTCAACGAGCCTGTCCCACGGAATGACCGGATCGATCCGCTTGAGGAATTCTCCCCTCTTTCCGGTCTGCTTCCGCAGGCTGTATTCGATGTCGGTAAAGCTGTTTCTGGTATCCATTTGCCGCGCCTCCCGGTCGTTTTGCTACATTATAGCAGAAAAACCGGCAAAAGTCAGCAAATTTTACAGAATGATCCGTTGCGTGATCCGTTGCGCTTTAATTTGACACAGCACAGTATGACGCCTGCCGCACTGCCGGGAATCGTTCGTTCATCCGCATTCTCGCTCATTCATCTGCATTCTCGCTCATTTTAAGAACGGTAAATCCCAAAAAGTGGGACAAAATCGCTCA
>CACZOW010000233.1 GCA_902782885.1 uncultured Ruminococcus sp.
ACAACCCGAACCTGCTGCTCGAGGGCCTGTACATCCTCTACTTGCGCAACAACCAGGAGGAGTGAAGCAGACATTTACCCAAGTAATAAGATTGACAATCCCCCCCGCTTATAGTACAATACTCAACGCGCGAGCACGCGCCGGCTTCCGCCCGAGCTGACATTGACGGACAGGAAGCATCGAGGCCGCGTTTCAGCGCACGAATTCATGCGCTGCATCCCGTGCATCTGAGGGAGCAGCAGTAAGGAGTTGTCAAAAATGAAAATGGACAAAAAAGTCAGGAATCTTGTATTCACTTCCGTTTTAGCGGCACTTGTGATCGTGCTGCAGGTCGTCATTACCGTTACTGTTTCTTCATTTCCGATAACGTTTGCGCTGATACCCATCGTGATAGGCGCGGTCGTGCTGGGACCGCTGCCCGGTACGGTACTGGGTCTGGTGTTCGGCATTGTCGTATCGATACTTTCGCTCACCGGCAAAGATCCGGGCGGTCAGATGGTGTTCGCGGCCAATCCGTTCCTTGCCTGGGCGCTGTGCCTGCTGAAGGGCGCCGCGGCGGGTTTTGTTCCTGCAATGCTCTATAAACTCTTCAGGAAACACGAGTACGCGCTCAGCATCACATACGTGTTCACGGGCATTTTCCTGTTTCTGGGCGGCATCGGAGTGACGCGGCTGATACGCGGCAAAAGCACCGCGGCAGGCATCATTCTGGTAGTGGTGTTCTCGCTGCTGGCAGGCGGATTGATGTTTGCGATGAATAAATTGCTGACTTCGGACAACGCGGCGTGCTATATTGCCTCCGTTGCGGCCCCGATCTGCAACACCGGCGTGTTCATCATCGGAATGCTGTTGTTCTTCCGGCCGCTGCTCAACGCGTGGGCGGGCGGATCCGATACGTTCGTATATGTGCTGACCGGATTGTGCGGCGTCAATTTCCTGCTGGAACTCACGACTTCCATCCTGGCTACGCCGGTGGTCGTCGCCGTTTCGCATTATTCCTCAAAACGGAATATCTGACGTTTCCGGAGTCAACGTCCCCTCACTCGAATACCAATGCCCCGAAACTTTCCGGGCGGTGGTAATCCGGCGCCGGAGCGTCTACCGTGTGCCAGACTGAGTAATACGGTTCTTTTGCGTCGTCGCAGCAGGTGTAGAAATTGCAGCGCAGTATCTCGCCTGACTGCGGCGTTTTATATTCCGGCGCATAACGGCGGATGAAAGCGTACGGGATGGCGTAACTTACTTCCCAGCCGCCCGGAATGAAACGGGCGGAAGCGGAAAAGAACGCGTTATCCCGAATGTCCGGATCCGGCAGCAGGCGGCTGCCTTCACGGGTACCCGAAGGGCTGAAGCCGACGTACATAGTCGCGAGCGGATTGACCTCAAAATTAAAATACGCGTTTGACCCGGGCACGGGGGCAAAAAAGAATTCCAGGCACGAATCGCGGCAGACCGGCTCGCCGAACGCGCGGCGGGAGGCAATTATGTCCGTTTCGTACGCCCGCATCCGGACATACAGCGCACTGTCGTCGTAGCATACTTCGGCACGGCCGCAATGAAGCGGCTCCCCCGCCCGGCGCCAGGGCATAACTTCCAGCACCGCGGAAGTACGGAAATCGGACAGAGGTCTGTCCCCGTTGTCAAAACTGATAAAGCCGGTATCGTCCTGTTTTCTGAAAATCATTGTATCGTCCCCTGTCCGATCGTGCCGGGCCGCGTCCGAAACGTTCAGCCGCGTTCCGCGTTGTCCATGATCCAGTATTCGTACGCGTCCACCAGTGCGGCCCAGCTGGCCTGGATGATGTCGCCGGACAATCCCACGGTGCCGAACCGCCGCGCGCCGCTTGAGAATTCGATAAAAACGCGTACTCTTGACGCGGTGCCTTCGCCGGAGTCGATAACGCGCACCTTGTAGTCCACCAGTGAGATATTCAATGTGCACGGATAGAAGTGGCCCATCGCGCGGCGGAACGCGCAGTCCAGCGCGTCAACGGGGCCAATGCCGTTGCCCGCGGTGATCTCGCTGCGTCCGTCCACCGTAAGGTCAACGATAGCGGAAGCGGAATACGGATTGCCCGCCTTCTCATCCAGCGTGATCACTTTGTAGCTGTTCAGCGTAAACGCCGGCCGGTACTGTCCGGACAGTTTCCTAATAAGCAGTTCCAGCGATGCCCCTGCGCTTTCGTACTGGTACCCTTCGAATTCACGCTGTTTCAGTGCTTCGAGGATCTCCTCGCACAGTTCGGGGGACGTGCCCGGACCGGTTATTTTTTCAACGATATCCCGCATACCGCTGCGTCCGGTGATCTCCGACGCCAGGAAGCGCCGCGTGCCGCCCACCAGCGCGGGATCAAGCGGCTCAAAACTGCCCGGTGCCTTCAGTACGGCGTCGATATGTGTCCCCGCTTTATGGGAAAACGCGTTGCGCCCGACGAACGGGGTGTACGCCGGCGCCTTTATATTGAGCAGCTCCGCGAGCCGGTAGCTGGCGGAAGTAAGCTCTTTCATATGTTCCGCGCCGATGCATTCCATTCCGAAACGCAGCTGCAGGTTAGGCACCGTGACAAAGAAATCCGCGCCCCCGCAGCGTTCGCCGATACCGAACAATGTCGTGCCGGCCAGCTTTGCTCCGTAACGTACGGCGGTGACCGTGTTGGCGTCCGCCATGCCGCAGTCATTGTGAGCGTGAATGCCTAAAAGTACTTCCGGAGCGATATCGTCCAGTTCCGAGCGCACGGATCCCGTCAGCCCGGCGCAGGTCTCGGGGTCGGAGATACCCGTGGTGTCGCACAGGACGACCGCGCAGGCGCCGCCGTTTACCGCGGCCCGCAGACATTCAAACGCGTATTCGCGGTCACGGCCACACCCGCTGAAAAAGCCTTCGCAGTCGAAGATCACTTTTTTGCCGGCGCGCTTCAGAAACGCCACGGAATCCGAGATCAGCGAAAGATTCGTAACTCTGTCGGTGCGCAGCACATTTTCCACCAGGAAAATATCGCATTTGCCGTAAATGCAGACGTGCTCAAATGGCGTGTCGGCCAGCGCGGAAAGCCGCGGATCGTTTTCCGGTTTCACTCCCACCCGCGCGGTGGCGCCGAACGGCACAAAACTCGCGTTTTGGAACGGATATTCCGCGATCCGGCGGTAAAATTCGTCCTCTTTCGGGTTGGTTTCCGGCATACCGCCTTCAATGAACGCCACACCCAGCCGGTCCAGTTCGGCGGCAATTCGCAGCTTATCCGATACGCTGAGGGATATGCCGGGGCATTGTGCCCCCTCCCGGAGCGTGGAATCGTAAATAAGGGCGCGGTCAATTACAGTTCGGTCGTCCATCAGTCGTTACCCTTGGCGGTATTGCCTTCGCCGCTGTCCGCGTTGAATTCGTACGGTGTGTCCGAGATAGAAGCGGTGCCCCGGTCCAGCGCCACGATACCCGTGCGCGCCATTTCCAGCACGCCGTAAGGTCTGAGCATATCCAGGAGCGCGTTGGTCTTGCCGCCGTCGCCGGTCAGTTCCACCGTGAGCGCCTCGGGAGTCAGATCCACGACCCGCGCCCGGAACACTCCGGCAATGTCCAGGATCTCGCCGCGCTCCTTCTGGCCGCAGCGCACTTTGATCAGCGTCAGTTCGCGCGTCACCAGCGCGTTGTCGTCCAGCACTTTCACTTTGTGGACGCACACGAGCTTGCCCACCTGAAAAATGATCTGGCGCAGCACGCGGTCGTCGCAGTCAACGCGCACGGTTATCCGCGACACCGACGGGTCGTCCGTGGTACCGACGGCCAGGCTGTCGATATTGAACCCCCGGCGGCTGAACAGGTTGGTCACGCGCGCCAGTACGCCAGCTTCGTTGTCGACCAGGATCGAAATTGTCTTCAGCATTCTCAACACCCCTTGAGATAAGTTCTGACTTCTATTACCGCTGCCGTTTTAGCCGCGACCGCTTCGCGCACCGCCGCCCCCAGCTCTTCCGCGCTGTGAACGCGCACGCCTTTCAGTCCGAACGCCCCGGCAAGCTTCGGTATACTTACATTTTGCCTGAGCACGGTCGCGCTGTACCGGCGCCCGCACTCTTTGCGCTGCAGTTCATGCACCATGCCCAGCTGACCGTTTTTCAGCACCACTATGATGACCGGCAGCTTATGCTCCGCCGCCGTGACCAGTTCGTTCATGTTCATCATGAAACTGCCGTCGCCGGTGAACAGTATTGCCGTGCGGTCCGGTTCCGCCAGCTGTGCGCCCAGCGCGGCTCCCAGGCCGTAGCCCATGGTGCCCAGTCCCCCGCTGGTCAGGAACAGATCCTCCGGTTCCAGCGGAAAGTACCGTGCGGTGTAAAGCTGATGGAGTCCCACGTCGGTGGCAACGATTACGCTTTTCCCCGCCGCGCGTCTGACCGCGCCGAAAATCTCCGCGGGGTCAATATATCCTCTCTTCAACGGCGGCCGGCTGTCGATTGCCGCGCCGTCGGATGCGCGCGCTTCATCCGGCCAGGGCCTGCGGTCTTCAACTTCGTGCGCCCGCAGCCATACGCTCAGCGCCTCCAGCGCTTCCCGCGCATCCGCTTCTATATACGCGTCCGATCTGACGATCTTGTTGATCTCCGCGCTGTCCGAATCGATCTGGATCAGCTTTTTACCGCCTCCGGTGAAGTCAACGCTCCCTGCGGACCGGTTGCTGAACCGGGCGCCCGCGGTCAATATCAGGTCGCACTCTTTCAGCGCGCGCAATGCCGCGGGAGAAGCCATTGCCCCTACCAGGCCAAGGTAAGACGGATCGTCCGAAGCCAGCGTTCCCAGTCCCATCAGGGTGGCGCACACGGGCGCGCCCAGCTGTTTTGCGAGTTTTGAAATGGCCGGACCTGCGCCGGAACGGTGCGCGCCTCCGCCGCATATGATCAGCGGTCTCCGGGATGCGTTCAGAAGCATGCCGGCCTCTTCGACCTGCGACGGCACCGGATCTGAAGATGCGGTCGCCGCGTTATCACCGGAGCGTGCGGCATTGATCGCCTCGTCATAGAGCGCGCTCTCCCCTTCCAGCACGTCGCGGGCCACGTCTATCAGCACCGGACCGGGCCGGCCGCAATCAGCGAGACGGGGTGCGTTTTTCATTGCCCGCACCAGCAATTCCGGGCTGCGCACCGCCCAGCTGTGCTTGGTAACGCCCAGCGTCATGCCCACTATGTCAACTTCCTGGAACGAATCGGTGCCGATGAGGTGATGATCCACGTTGCCCGTGATGCAGATGAGCGGCACGGAATCCATAAAGGCGTTGGCAATACCGGTGACCAGGTTCGTTGCCCCCGGACCGGAGGTGGCAATGCAGACGCCGAAGCGTCCGGTCGCCCGCGCGTACCCGTCCGCGGCAAACGCCGCCCCCTGCTCCGCCGCCGTACGTATGTGCCGGATCTCTCTCCGGTGGCGGTAGAGCGCGTCGTAAAGCGCGACGACCGTTCCGCCCGGATAACCGAACACCGTGCGGGTACCGGACAGGATCAGCTCTCTTACGATATACTCAGCGCCATTCATACTCTTCGCTCTCTTTCAGCACGCCGCCGAATTTTTCACCTATGATCCTTATGACGATCTTGTCGCCCGGTTTGAGTTCTTTCTTAGCATGGTACCTGAGCGTATGGCTGTCGATGAATTCAACGGCGTAGCCGCCTTTTCCGTTGACGAACACCTGGACGTTTTCGGTGAGGCCGTTGCCCGTTATCAGATAATCACCGGTCTCGGGGTCTTTGACGATACTGTCTAAGCGGAATTCCTCAAACCCCATGGTATAGCCTTCGTTGCTGAAATCGGCCTCTTTATACTCCTCGAAAAGCTTGTAATACTGGAGATTGCTGAACTCCTCGGCATAGTTTTCATCGTCGGCGCACAGGCGGTGGAAGGTGTTGATCTCGCTGCCTTCGAGCCCGAGCATGCCGCAGATGTAGGTGCTCAGCAGATTCATCTGCAGATTGTTCACTCTTTCCCTGGGCAATCCCATATTGTTCCAGGTGTAAAAATCGACGATGAAACGGTTTTCCAGCGGGATGCCGGGGATGTCCCGGGCAAACGTGGGCAAATGGTCGCTGTACATCACGATAAGTGTAGGTTCGCCGCGTTCTTCAAAATATTCGCAGATGCTGCGCATCGCCGCGTCGACCTGTTCCAGTTCACCCAGATAGTAACCCAGTTTACCCACCAGCGTGCGGTCGTACAGGCCTTCGATACCGATGGCAAAATCCGCCTCGTCGATCACCGGATACGAACCGTGCGCCTGGACCGTGACCGTAAAGACGAAATTCCTGTCCTTGCCGGAGACGTCCAGCGCCAGCTTGATCTGATCCAGCAGGATCGAGTCGTTGGCCCAGATGTTGCCGCTGCGTTTCTGCACGCCCGGCATCAGCTCGTACGACGTATAGCGGTCAAAGCCCAGACTGTCGTACACTAAATTGCGGCGGAAAAATTCGCCCTGATAGTTGTGGATCGCGGCGGTGCCGAATCCAATGGATTCCAGGTAGCGCGGCAGCGAATCTGCCGGATTCTCCTTTAGCTCCATGGTGTACGGAATGTAGCCGTAAGGCAGGTTCTCAAGGCTGAGACCCGTGAGGAATTCAAACTCGCTCCGGATGGTCTGGCCGCCGAAAGTCGGTGAGATCAGCGTTCCGTTTGTGTACTTCTCGGTGAGCGAGCGCAGGAACGGAATGGGGTCGCGTTCGTACGCGCCGCCTTCGATCCGGTACGGGTCAACGAAGGATTCCATCTGGATCACGATCAGGTTTTTGACTTCCGTGTCCGCGTCGTGATTGTCCGCCCGCTCCGCCGCCAGCCGCGCACGCAGTTCGGTGAGGTCGTCCTTATCAAAATTTTTCGGCCTTATGTTCAGGAAACGGTATCCGGTGGTAATGAAACTGTACACATATCCGTTGCGGTCAAACAGTTCTCTGGTGGAATCCGCGCTGAAGTTGATCCAGGGCAGTTTGGTGGACAGCAGGCATGCCGTGACGCCGGTCAGCGTGATCACCACGGAGATCAGGAACGATCTGAGCCGGAATTTCTGTTTGCGCGTCTTTTTTACCAGCAGCACCATCAGGAATACGACCAGTGCGATGCCCAGCGCGATACCGATCACGCCCAGCACACCGATTATGTCGATCGCCGCGGCCAGACCTTCCATCGCCTGGAAAATATCGGGCACCATCAGCGGTTCCACGATATTAAGATGCTTGAAAAGCGAGCTGATCGCCAGCGCTATCCAGATCACCAGATAGATCGCGGTGCCCAGCGCGGGATGCCAGATCCAGATGACGAACGAGCCCAGCGAAGTAAAATAAAGCAGGTTGCACGCCAGAATGTCCGGTACAGTGAGCATACTTTTCAAAGGCGTCAGAAAGCTGCCGGTCTGTATTATCTCCACCAGGAAAATGAATACTAAGGATATCAGCATTACCACCGACATTTTGCGGAAAAACTGATCATATTTCCACTGTGTGACCGGATTTTTGCGCTCGTATTTGAAATATACGAACAACGACGCGCCGGCCAGCAGAATGAACATAAGAATGCTTTCCGTTACGCGTCCGCATGATATTCCCTGCCAGGTCAGCCAGAGCGCCGACATCATCAGCACGCCCGAACGCTTCCAGGGCACCAGAAACGCCGGCAGCGTGAAAAGCGTAAGCGTACAAAGGCGCAATATCAGTACTACCGGCAGGAGCAGCACGCGGACACCGTGCAGCGCGGCGGCGCTTTCTGTCAGCAGCAGCGACACTATGGCGGCGGCAACGTGGAACAGCACAAACTGAATGATCAGATTGCGCTCCCTGTCGTTCGTTCCTCCGGCGGCTGTCAAAGCCGGTATGTCATTTTCGGTACGATCCATACACGTATTAACCGCCTATTTTTTCAAAATTTGAATAATCCACGCCTTTGGTGTCAACGCGCACCGAGTCGATGACGACCTTCTCGACCGGACGGTCGTATCTGTCCGTTGCCACCTTGCTGACGGCGTACACATGATCCATGCCGGCAAGCACTTTGCCGAACGCCGCATATTGCCCGTCCAGCCAGTCGCAGTCGGCAACGCAGATAAAGAACTGCGTTCCGGCGCTGTCCATCGATTTGCCACGTGCCATGGAAATCACGCCCGGCACATGCTTCAGGTCGTTTTTAAAGCCGTTGGCGCTGAACTCGCCCTTAATATTGTACGGCGCAAGGCCGCTGCCGGTACCTTCCTTATCGCCGCCCTGGATCATGAAGTTTTTGATCACGCGGTGGAAGATCAGACCGTCGTAGTAGCCGCTGTTTGCCAGTGTCACGAAACTGGACACGGTGACCGGCGCTACGTCCGGAAACAGTTCGATTATCACGGTGCCATAGCCTTTAATGACCATCGTCACGATCGGATCACTTTCGTTTTCCGGTACGTACGA
>CACZOW010000234.1 GCA_902782885.1 uncultured Ruminococcus sp.
CTTTGCGGACCACTTCCCCGCCGCAGCGCTCGCAGACGCCGTTGACCACTTCTTCGTTGGCCAGACCAACTTTGCAGGAGGTGCACCAGTTGATGGGCATCTCGGCTTTGTACGCGAGGCCCTTTTTGAACAGCTGCAGGAAGATCCACTGGGTCCAGTGATAATAGTTCGGGTCAGTGGTGTTGACCTCGCGCGTCCAGTCGAAGGAGAAGCCCAGCATTTTGAGCTGGCGGGTGAAGCGGGCAATATTGTCCGCGGTCACCTTCGCGGGGTGCACGTGATTCTTTATGGCGTAGTTCTCCGCGGGCAATCCGAACGCATCCCAGCCGATGGGAAACAGCACGTTGTACCCTTCCATACGGCGCTTCCTGGAGATCACGTCCATGGCCGTGTTGGAGCGCGGGTGGCCGACGTGCAGGCCGTTGCCGGACGGATACGGGAACTCGATCAGCCCGTAGAATTTCTTTTTAGTATAATCGCGGGACGCCTCGAAAGCATGCTTCTCTTCCCAGATATCCTGCCACTTTTTCTCGATCTCTGCCGGTCTGTACTCGCCGGCGGCTTTCTTCTCAACGCTCATAAAATCTACGCATCTCCTCGTTGAAACGGTTTATATATTCCGGCGCGGCGGTCAATCCGTCCGGTCGGACAATTCCTGATACACCTGTTTGTGTCCCACGTTCTTGTACGCGGGCCGTATGATCCGGTTGGTGATGGCCAATTCCTCCAGCCGGTGCGCGCACCAGCCCGAAATACGCGATATAGCGAAAATCGGCGTGTACAGCGCTTTGGGTATGTTCAGCATAGAGTACACCAGCCCGGAGTAGAAGTCCACGTTGGCGCAGAGCTGCTTGTCGCTGTGCTTGATCTCCGCGAACAGTCCCGGCGTCAACTCTTCTATTTTTTCCAGCAGCCGGAATTCTTTCTGGAAGTCCGGTCCGGAGACCGCCACTAGTTCCCGCGCCTTTTCCTTCAGCAGTTTGGCTCTGGGATCCGACAGCGTGTACACCGCGTGCCCGATGCCGTACACCAGGCCGGAGCGGTCGTACGCCTCCCCTTTCAGTATTTTGGCAAGGTAATCCTTCAGTTCGCCTTCGTCATCCCAGTGCTTCACGTGCGCTTTGATGTCTTCGATCATGTTCATGACGCGAAGATTCGCGCCGCCGTGCTTGGGGCCTTTCAGCGAGCCGACCGCCGCGGCAATTGACGAATACGTATCCGTGCCGGTAGAGGTGACGACGTGCACCGCGAAAGTACTGTTGTTGCCGCCGCCGTGCTCCGCGTGGATGACCAGCGCGAGGTCGAGTATCTCCGCCTCCAGCTGGGTGTACTTGCTGTCCGGCCGGATCATCTGCAGCAGGTTCTCGGATGTGGAGAGCCCGTGCTGAGGATTGTGGATGTACAGGCTGTTGCCCTCGTAGTAATGTGCCTTGGCCTGATACGCGTACGCCACCATGGTCGGGAACTGCGCAATCAGCCGCACACACTGCCGCATAACGTTTTTCGGGTCGAGGTCATCCGGATTGTCGTCATAGGAGTAGGACGCCAGCACGCAGCGCGCCAGCTTGTTCATGACGTCCGGGCTGGGCGCCTTCATGATCATATCTTCGGCGAACCCGTTGGGCAGGCGCCGGTTATCGTCCAGCATTTCCTTGAAAGATTCCAGCTCGGAGCGCGTGGGCAGTCTGCCGCACAGCAGCAGGTAGCAGCACTCTTCAAAACCGAAGCGCCGGTCTTTTTTGAAGCCTTCGACCAGCCGGTCAACGTCGATCCCGCGATACAGCAGCCGTCCTTCGATGGGCGCTTTCTCATTTTCGGCAATTACGTAACCGCGCACTTCACCGATGCTGGTGAGGCCGACCAGCACACCGGAGCCGTCCGCGTTTCTCAATCCGCGCTTAACATTAAACTTTTCATACAGGCCGTTGTCAATATAGTCCGCGTGTATCGCCTGCTCCGCCATCCGGCTGATGAACTCCGAATGATCCCGCGGTCCTTCTTCAATTACGTGACTGAACAAATGCCCCACCTCTTCCGTATTACCCACGGCATTGACCGTGATATTTTATTGTACTGGAATCGGGCAAAAATGTCAATTGATTCGTCCGCTCAAACTATTGATTTTTTACGGAACTGATATTAATTGAATTGACGAAGGGGCGCCGACTTTGGCGCCCCTCGTAAATTAACAGATAAGTTGCTTGTCAGCGCGGCAGGTCTCAGAAAGAGCGCCTCTTCGCGAAAACTACCGCGGCGGCCATTGCCAGCACGGCGGCGACAGAGATCATCGCGAACGCGTTGTCGCCGGTATGAGGTACCTGCTCCCGGACGCCTGTCAGGACAGCGCTGGTATCGCGGTTATGGAGGGCGCTGCTGTTCAGTTTGACGACAGTACCGTCCGTAAGCTGTGCGACTGCAACAACGGTCTTTGTTCCGACAATATCCTTGATCGGGACAACGATGTGGAAACGGAGCACGCCGGAGCAGTCCTCTCCGGGGAAAATGCCTGCTACCGCGTCTGCCAGTCCGGGCTCGGCGCCGTTGCTGAACTCATCCTTCAGGACAAGCTCGTCATCGATCATGTAGCCGTAAGCTCTGATCGCTTTGCGGAATACGGTCCAGCCGGCAAATCCGATGGATTCTCCGCTGTACTTGGCAATGTCGAGGCTGCCGTCAGCTTCGCAGTAACCGTCATAATTCGCTCTGGCGTTGCCGTCGCCGGGCGTATTTACGGGATCACCATTCCAATAAATGGCGTCCAGAGACATACCGATCGAGGAAGCCGCTTCGGACTCGTAATCAACTATCAGACCTTCATTGCCGCCGGGTTCGTCGCCGGGATCGTCGCTGGTCTCGGGCGCGGGGGCGTCAACAAATTTCAGATTAAAGAACGTGTTGCGTTCGTGACCGTTTTCGCTGTTGAGTTTGACAACGGTGCCGTCCGCAAGCTGTGCCACTACGCCGATCGTCTTTGTCCCGGTGAGTTCGCCGATCGGAACGGTCACGAAGAAGCGCTGCACATTGTCCGCGTTGCCGGCGCCGAAAATGCTTTCAACGCCGCCTTTAAGAGTATCCTCGTTTGCTCTGGAATAACCGGGAGCAAATACGATCTGGTCATCGATCATATATCCGAAACCGATAACGGGCTGTTTGAAATCTACCCAGCCGGTGTACGAAAGCGCTATGCCGCCGTATTTGGTAGAATCCACCACTCCGTTTTCCGCGAAGGTATCCATCTTCGCTCTGGCGGAGGAATCGCCGTCGGAGCCAAAGGCGTTGACGTAATTCCAGAAAATAGAGTCCAGACTCATGCCGAACTGATCCGCGTCAGCGTAGTCAATGACAGTGTTCGCGGGTTTGAAATTGATATCGTCTATATTGTTGATCCTGAACTCGAAATTTGCGTCAAGACTGCTCTGACTGTTAAGTTTGACGACCGTGCCGTCCTGCAGCACTGCGACAACGCGCACAGTGTACTGACCTGCAGGAGCCAGCGGTATCCAGACCAGGAATCTGCGGGCATATTGACCGCCGGCGGTGCGGACCTCGTCCTCGGTTCCTTCAAAGGACTGACCGTACGTATCGATCACCGGAGCTTCGTCATTATACTGATAGCCCATGGCAACGATCGGCTGATCGAATCCGATCCATCCTCTGATGATCAGTTCGTCAAATCCCTGATTGAATGTGTAAGCCGATCTTACCAGGCCGTCGGCACCCAGGCCGTTCCACCAGGAGTGCAGCGATTCGCCGCCGCCGGGCACGCCGGCGCCAACCGCAGTGCCGATATAAGAATGAGCCCAAGCGCCCCACCTGATATCGTCAAGGTAGCCCGCAACAAGTCCGGCGCTATCGCAGTCAACGATACCCGCCGCACCCGCCGGCACGATAAACAGTGATGCGATCAATGCCAGCGCAACGATAAATGCCAAAAGTTTTTTCATTATTATCCTCCCCTTCACAGCCCCGGGGCTGTTGCTGATTTATATTCCCGCCCGTTTTCCGCCGGGCGATAATATACGATGATTATTAAACAGATCTGCGCACATGCGTCAATTCGCGATCAGTGCCCACTTTTCGTTGGCCTGCTGCTGCATTCTCTCGAATCCGCTTTGAATGTCGACCCTGCCGGACAGGATGCTGTTCCACAGCGCAGTCATTTTTTCATTGGACAATACGTCCCGCACCTCGAACGGGCACTGGACTATGACCGTAGCCGGACGGGTATTTTCTGTATACGAGACGAAGGCCGCGTAGTTTTTGTCTTCCCACAGGCTGCTTTTGTTCTTCCAGAAATCGTCTTCTGCCAGCGAATGCAGCAGCGGCACGTCGCCGCCCAACTGGCCGTGGTAAGCGCGCTGGCCGTGTTCGGTAAGGAAGTACAGCGCAAGTGCGGCCGCGGCGTTGGGATTGGACGTGCGGTTGTAAACCACGTATCCGGTAGCGCCGGCGGACACGGTATGGTTCTCGAATGCCGGGAACGGACAAAAATCCCATTCGACGTTGACATCGTCATACATCTTTCCGTACGCATCCAGGTAAGTGAAGGAAATGCAGTTCAGGAACGCGACTTTGGTAAAATTGTCGTCGCTGTTGGGGATCTTGGAAAACTTGTGCGCCAAGTCGCCGGAAAAGGATTGCCCCAGCGGGAACAGCCAGCCTTCCATGACGCCATCGTACATTTCCTGAATGCCGCGCATAACTTCCGCGCTGTCAGTAATGGTGATGCGGTGGTTTTTTTGATCCACCCATTCGCCGCCGTACGCCCGGAAAAACATCTGCCAGATCACGTCCCACCACAGTCGGATACTGAGCCCGGCCTGCTCTACGACGCCATCTTCGCTGATATGCGTCACCTGCCGGCAATATCCTTTGAAAGTCTCCCAATCGGTGGCAACAGAGTTGTCGAACCTGATGCCCTCCGCTTCCAGGATATCAGCGTTGTACATCAGAGTAACCAGCCCGATATTGCGGGGCACCATGTACAGCCGGCCGTCATATTTGCCGCATTCGATGGCGCCAGTGTAAACGTCACCCATGTCGATGTTCAGCGGCTTTATGTAGCTGTCCAGCGGCATCAGAGCCTGATGGTTGAAATGGTAATTGCACACGTCGTTCTCATCGCACCAGAATACATCCCCGATATCGCCGGATGAAATGCGGGCGGCGAAGGTCGATCGGTTGGAACCTTCCACCCGCACACGGGTGTTGGGATAATCAGACATAAATGCACCGGCTACCGCGCGGACGCCCGCCATCATCTCTTCGGTAGCGGCAGAATTGTCAACTGTAAAAAGTATGCTTCCCCGGATATCCAGTTCTTCCGAAGTCAGATTCTGATCTACCTCACCGGTCTGCACCTTCGCTTTTTTGCACGAGGCGACCCCGGCCGGCAGCAGTACGGCCAGGCACAGGCATATAATTCTAATTGTTAAACCGAAATGTTTTTTCATGTTTATCACGCCTTTCGCGTTACGGCTCACGCTTGTTTTTTTTTGTTCTTCCCGGTTTTTACGATCACCGCGGCTGCCGCGGCACCGACCGCCAGAACTCCGGCTCCGGCCAGAACGGGGATCAGAGGAAAGTTACCGGATCCATTTCTGCTTTCGCTGCCCGGATCATCTGAAGACAGCGGTTCCGGATCCTCCGCGCCCTCGCGCACCAGCACTATGCCGCGGTATCCATCAAGCAGCAGCTCACGGTCCGCTTCTGCTTCGGTAACTTCGCCGGTATAAAGGTCGTACACATCATACGTTCCGTCCCCGCCGAATGAAACTTTCAGGTTTTTGCGTGAGGGAGTGGGATTGACCGCCACGACCAGCTGGCGGCCGTCGCGGGAGTACGGGCTTATTAGCAAACCGCTCGCGGCGTCAACATTGAAACCGCAGCTGACCGAGCCCTTCAGCGCCTCCGCCAGTTTATCAAACGAGCCCGTTTTATACACCGGGACAATGCCGTTTTTATATTTCTCAGCGGCTTTCCTCACTGCGTCGTTCATACCGAAAACTGTAGAATATTCCGGAACGCCGTCTACCCAGATCAGCCTGCCGCCCGCATTCTCAAACTCCCCGAGTTTGGCAAGCACTGCCGGGTCCATTGCCTCCGTCCACGCCATTACTATAACAGAATATGCCGTCCGGCCGCAGATAAGCCGGCCGCCTTCCATGCTGCCGTTTAGAATGCTTTCGTCGTCGATATAGTTATAATCATATCCTGCGCGAAGCATGTTAAGGCAAAGTTCATTGTATTTTTCCGAAATATCAGTTACCTCGCCCTCGTACACGGTATCCGCTTTGGTGCGTGCCTGCACTGCGGCGATGGGATAATAAACACCGATCCCGGAATTCATTCGGGCGCCCTCCAGCAGCACGTTCAGACGTCCGACGCACTCGTTGAGTTTGCGCGACTGGGCAGTATTGTAAGACTCCTGCGGATTGAGCATTACAAATTTGTCCGCGCCGTACATACGGGTGATTATTGCCCCTGCGAAAGAAGTTCCAAAAGGATCTGCCATGAAATTTTCGTCTTCGATCGCTTCCGGATTGTACTCCACCAGCACGTGGGCCATATCCATATTGCGGGCAGAGGATGACGCCAGTTTGATGGCCGTGAAGCCGCCTATCCACTGATTGCCGTTCATGATCTTCTGCGGGCTGACCTGCAGGAGATCGCAGCCGGCAAATCCCATTCGGTTCATACAGGTCAAAAAGTTGCCGTACAGCACCACATTGTACGCCAGTTTCTCTTCCAGCAGAAGATGTCCCGAACCCGCCGTACCGTGTGCCTGACACCATTCGTTGATCTGTCCGAAGTAGTTTTCCGACACCAGCTTCGCTACAGTCTGATAGAAGTTGATACGTACGACTTTATCTGTCTCGCTGTCTCCTCCGTAAAGCGAATCCGCGTGTTCGAACAGACTGTAGCCGTGCATCTTTTCAAATTCGGCCGGGAGTGAATCTTCCCAAGGGACCAGGAATACCGGCACGGTGCCGCCGGTGTGGATCGGGTTGGTCATATTGCTGGTGAACAGGCTGGGCTCATCGGTGAAAAACGCTTCCACACTGTCGAATGTTGACAGTTTTTCCGCATACTTCTCGTGGGTCAGAGATATGAATTTGGCAATCGCGCTGCGGCTCATAATATTGACGTACGGACGCCCTTTCTGCCACGGGTTAAGGCTGTCCCGCTCCACCCACGCGTCGTACGTCGCGTATACCGTGAGCGTCCATCTGCCGCTCTCGTCGATGTCAACAGTCCGGTCCGTAAATTTAACAGCACGCGCCTCTCCCCCCGGAGCGGTCAATACCGCATGCTTTATTGCGGCATATTCCGGGGGCAGTTCAAACACACTTCCGCCGCTGCCGCTTTTCTCTATCCTGGCCAGTCCGTAAGGCTCGTATTCAGGGTTCCCTTCCGTCACCATGCCGTACGCGGAACCGGAAGGCCACTGGTATTCGTCGTACAGCCACAGCTGCGTCATGCCCTTGTCCAGGCAGTATTGAAACGCCTTGTCCAGCAGCTGAAACTCGCTGTCGCTTTTAAGATATCTGTTGTTGAAAGTCACATTGGTGGTGATACCGCCGTAACCGTAACTGTCATACAGTTTATCGATCAGCGTTTTGTACGCCGCGTCAAAATTGTACAGCAGCTTCATCATCCGGTATGACGCTCCCGGGTCCTTAAAGCTTTCGTAAAGCCATTTTCCGCTCATATCGTTGTCCCCTGTATCCGTCCCGGGAAGACCTGCGTATGCCCGGGCGCTGTCTGCCGTTTTAAAGAACGCTATGGATTCGATGACCGCAGTCTCGCCCGCATTTACCTTGCCCGCTGAGCTGCCGAACGGAAACACTTTGACCGTCGCCTGCCAGGTCCCTGTCCGGTCTTTCTTGTCTGAGACACGTTCAAGAGCATCGGTCATATCCGCCACGACCGTCTGCCAATCTCCGGTGTCGGCATACCGGAATGAACCGTCTACCGTACTTCCGCCTGCGCCGGCGCGGCAGGTCACTTTGCCGTCCATGTTCCGCACGGTGCTTTTTATTCTGATCGCCAGGTAGGGATAGCGCAGTACTTTTGCTCCGGTATCCACCAGTGTTATTTCTACGGACGGGCTGCCCTGCACTTTTCCTGAGCTGCCTTTCTTTCCTGCGATCAGCGTAAGTAACCCGTCTTCAAGCACCGCATGCCCCGACGTGTTAACAGTGATATCTCCGTCTTTCAGGTCGTAAAAGCTGATAAAATGATCCGGCTGCCTGCTCACGGCCGCCTGATCCGGCATAATTTCTTCTGCGTTCGCCATCTGCCTGTATCCCGACGGAGAAGTCAATAAAATGCACACCGCCGCGCACAGCAAAGCTGTCAACGCACGCAGCCGCCCGGTCCCGGTCCGGCCCGCTCCGCATTTATTTAATGTTATTCTGCTTTTGATATCGATCCGATCAAACATTGTCGGTGCCCTCACAAACGCAGATCCGCGGAGTCTCCGTGGCAGGAGACTCCGCGAGGCGCGGTTTAATTCAGTTGTCCCACTTGTAGAGGCCGGTGTATGCCTCCGCTTTTGCTTTGTCGTTAAACAGCGCAAAGGATTCCACCAGCAGAACGTAATCTTCGCTCATTGTTTCGCTCTGAGGATCCGCCTCATCGTCGAAGGGATCCAGCCGGATCCGGGTCAATTCGCCTTCCAGCGTATCAGGATTCAGGAAGCTTGCTTCCGTCAGATCGAGCACGATGATCTCCCATTCGCCGGGTCCTGAATACTGAAACGGGATCATCGGCCACCCGCGGCTGTCTGTGACGGTCATAAAGCGGATCTGCCCCAAACGATCGGAAGCACCGGCTTTGACTTTGAGCGCAAGATAATGGAATTCAGAAGAAGATACCAGAGGATCCAGAGTGATCCATACATAGGGATCCCAAGCCTGCGGAGTGAGCAGTACGCCTTCTTTTTCCTGTTCGATGATCACGGCGTTGTTGGGGCCGGCCACCATCTCGTCTGCTCCGTATTGGGTAAAGTCACAATAATATTCTGTTCCGATGCTGTTGAATTCCGGCGCTCCCGCGGGCCGTTCTGTAGGTCTGTGGGTAGGCGCGGGTGTAGGACCATCATCCGGTGTTTCAGTGGGCGGAAGAGGGGTCTTGTCCGGATCTTCCGGCCATGCGTAAAGTCCGGAATACGCCTGAGCTTTTTCCTGGTCGGTGAACAGCGCGAAGGATTCTACCAGCAGCGTATATTCATCTCCGAGAGTCTCCGCGTCAAATTCGTCGTCATACGGATCGATGCGGATCCGCGTCAGATCGCCGTCCATAGTATCTTCATTCAGGAGCCCGGCCGAACCGAGATCCAGCACTATCGTTTCCCAGTCTCCCGGAGTTTTGTATTTGAAATTGAGCATTGCCCAGCCGCGGTCGTCCGTGGAAGTAGCAAATCTCAGCTGACCGTTTTTATCGTTTTTGTTAGCTAAAACACGTATCGCCGCATAGCGGTATTCCGACGCGGGGACCGGTTCCTCAAGAATGATCCAGACATACGGATCGTGTGCCTGCGGGAATAACAGTATACCCTGTTCATAATTTTCGATTCCGGCGGCTTCGGACGGATCAGGTACGAGCGCGTCTTCGCCGTATTCGGAATAGTCAAAGAATAAGTCCGTACCGGGTTCGCGGGCTGCGGGCTTGTCCGCGGGAACATCAGTCGCAGGAACAGTCGTGGGTGCGGGTACGTCGGTGACAACGGGAGCGTCTGTAATGACCGGCTCATCGGTAACCGCAGGTGCCTGTGTGGCAGGTCTGTCGGTCAACACCGGTGCGTCGGTAACGATGCCGTTATTGCTCCCGGTACCGCACGCGGTAAGCAGCGTCAATACCAGCGCTGCCGCGGCAGCCAATAATTTGACCCTAGAGTTCTTCATACCGATTTCCTCCTTTATCTGCGGGGCGATAGTTTGGGACGTCACCGGCATCATGCCGCCGCATTGGCAAATGCGGTGCGTTATGTGCAACTCGGCATTTTGGATCGCCCAAGTCGTAAAAAGCCCAACAGATTAACTGTTTATATCATATCACAACAGTTTGCGGGCCTTCAAGCAAAAAATCAATATGTACCAAAACAGTTTCGTTTTGTGCAAAAACGTGTTGACGTCGCAGATCCCCGCCACCGCTCCGGAGAGAAAAAACGCCGGCTGATCCCGCGGCACTTCAATTGTCCGAGACCCATTCCCGAGGACTGACTCCGGTGCTCTTTTTAAACACTCGTGAAAAGTAATAATTGCTGCTGAAACCGGCGCTGCGCGCGATTGCTTCCATAGTGAGTCCCGACTCTTTACGGACGCGCAGCATATCTTTTGCATGCTCTATCCGGCGGTTGGTCAGAAACTGCAGCGGCGTGCTTCCTGTCTTCCGCCGGAAGAGTTCGCGCACGTAACTGCCGCTCATAGGAATGCGCGCGACTGCGGCGCTAAGATCGTAATCCGGATCGCTTTGATTTTTGATGATATCGTCAATAAGCCCCGCAATGTACGGATTGCCGCCGCGCTCCTCCGACAATGTCAGCATATACTGATACAGCACCCCGTACAGACTGTCAACAATGTTTTCATAGTTTTGCCGGCGCAGAAAGTACTCGCTGCACATCTGCTTCATAATAGTCAAAAACACACGTTCCGACGTATCGCTGAACTTGAAGAATACCCGGCTTTTGAGGTTCTCGTCGTTGAAAGTGAAAAAGCAGCTGTGGAAATCGGCCTCGGAGAAATCCTCGTGCGGCACACCGGCGGGGATCACCACAATATCCCCCTCCCGGAACGGCACCACTTCTCCGCCGATAACAGATTTTCCTTTACCGCTTAAATAATAAACGAGTTCCGTGAACGCGTGCGAATGCGGCTCGATATGAACGCGACGGTCATTTTTGTAGCCAATGGACTGGATCTTCATACA
>CACZOW010000235.1 GCA_902782885.1 uncultured Ruminococcus sp.
GACGGCCTCACGCTGATAATGCTGTCGCTGTTCCTGTTGATCATTTCCGCGGCATTTCAGGTAATGAACGACGTGGGCGGTATCCGCGAACTGGTGGGCTCGCTCTCCGAACGCTTCAAAAACCGCCGGAATTTGCTGATCGTGCTGATAACCCTGATATTTATGGTGTTCGGCGCGTTTCTGGGGCTGTTTGAGGAGATGCTCACGATGCTGCCGGTGATCACCGCGCTGTGCATCATGATCGGGCTGGACTCGTTTACGGGCTTCCTGATCTGTATCGTTGCCTGCGGCTTCGGCTTTGCCAGCGCCGTTACGAACCCCTTCACGGTGTTGCTGGCGTCCGAGATCATCAAGACCAATCCCATGACCCACATCTGGTTCCGCCTGATCATTTTCGCGGTGATGTATCTGCTCCTGCTGGGCTTCGTATTCCTGTACATCCGCCGCATCAGCCGCGCACCGGAAAAAAGCCTCACATTCGCGCACGATTCCGAGTTGCGGGGCGGGTTCGGCGGCAATAATGTCGCTGCACGGGAAAGCGGCGGCAACCGCGTCAAGCTCACGTACATCATCTTTCTGCTGGTGAGCCTGGCGCTTATTGTCATCTGTTCATCATTGAGCGCGCTGCGCGGGTATACGGTAGTGGTATTGACCGCGTACTTCCTGATCTTCGGCATCGTTGCCGGCATCGTCGCGTCCAAACACCCCCGGACGGTGCTGAAAAGCTTCCTGAACGGCTTGCTCGGCGCGCTGCCCACACTGGTGTTCATTGCCCTCGCCGCATCCATCAAGTACATTTTTGACGAAGGCCGCGTGCTGCCTACGATCGTGAACCAGATCAACAAAATGGCGGCGGGCAGGCACATTGTCACCGTCGCGCTTATTATTTACCTCATAGTGCTGATGCTGGAATTCTTTATTTCGTCGTCCACGGCCAAAGCGGTGCTGGTCATGGGGCTGCTGTCCGTTGTCAACGTCGGCCTTTCGAAGCAGATGCTGGTCCTGCTGTACACTTTTGCGGACGGCTACACCAACGTGATCTTCCCGACGTCGCCGGTGCTGCTGATCGCGCTGTCAATGATCGGCGTGGATTATTTCAAATGGGTCAAAAAGAGCCTGCCGCTGTTCGCGGTCAATACGGTGCTGGTAGTGGCGTTCATATTGCTGGGGATCTTTATAGGATACTGATCAGACGTCGTTTGGGGATCCGATATAAAGCGGCAGCGGGAACCATGACGCGGGCGCGGCTTCGAGCAGGCGGGACGCGGGGGAGTTGTGCGTGAAAAACAGCGCGGTGGCGTCCGCATGGCTGAGCTTAAGCGCATTGTCCGTTTCCGCGCCGGCGTCAATACCGTGCACCTCCGGTATCCCTTTATTTACTAAGATCATCAGCCGCTCCGTGCGGGCAATGCCGTCGATCAAGACGCGCAAGCATCCGTCCGCGAGCGACCTGTAACCCGCTTTGACTTTCAGCAGCTCCGAGATCAGTTCGCGGTAGTTGAGGACGCAGACGAGGTTGTCCGCGCAGGAATGCCAGCCTTCGGAAAGCGGCCACAGCGTGTCGTATAGTTCGGTCTCATACTCCGCGGCTTTGAACGTGAGCGGCGCATCGAGGCCGCCTAAAAGACCCAGAAGGGGGAGCATATGATCTTTGACACATGTGACCGCTTCCGTGACGCAGCGTCCGCCTTTTACGACCGCCCAGCCGCATGGTACGCCGTTTTTGTAAAGTACGTACGGCACCGCATGCCAGGAAGTCAATATATCGTACATTTCCCGCGGTTCGCGCACGGCGCGCCAGGGACGATTGTCGGTCTCGGCAATGAACCGTGCCGCGGTCTCGTCGGCAGGAGAGAGGGGCGTCAACGTATAACCGTCCGGTACTTCTTCTCCGAGTTTGCGGAGCGTCTTGGCGGACAAATCAAAGCTGTAAACTATGCCGGCGCGCTCGAAGCCGAAATGTTTGTAGCGGTGGCGGCTGCCTCCCAGAAAAGAGAACACGGCGCCGTCGGAGATCATTTTATTGACCGCGGCGGGCATAACGGCAGACATCAGGCCGCGTTTACGAAGCTCGGCGCGTACGCCGACGTTGCCTATGCCGAACGTCTTTATACGTGTATTGCCCGCTATAAAATCTACGGGAAAACGGCCCGCGCAGGCGGCAAGGGAACCGTCGGAAGTATCGACCGCAAAAGTGGTATGGCGCGCTCCGTCGCGTCCCGGACCGAACAATTTCGGCAGCAGGCGCCTGAAATCTTCGCCGGACGCGTTAAAACCGAACGCTTCGTTTATAAGCGCCATATAGGCGCGGTTGGCTTCCGCACGGTCTGTGAACGTGCTGCCGTCAACGATC
>CACZOW010000236.1 GCA_902782885.1 uncultured Ruminococcus sp.
CCGAACTGGACGTCACTGCCGCGGATATTTCGGAGGAGGCGCTGCGCGTTGCCGCTTCAAACGCACGGCGGCACGGTGCGGGAAATATCAGGTTTATCGCATCCGATCTGTTTGAACGCGTGCCGCTTATTGACAGCCGCGACCGGTTCGATCTGATAGTATCCAATCCGCCGTACGTGTCGGCGGACGAACTTCCCGGACTGCCCTCGTCAGTGAAGGATTACGAACCGGATATCGCGCTTTACGGCGGCGCGGACGGCCTGGATTTTTACCGGAAGATCGTCGGCGCGTCCCGGAAGTATCTGGCGCCCGGCGGCTGGCTGTGTTTTGAGACCGGTGACACACAGACGGGAAAGGTAAGCGCGCTCATGGACGCGGCCGGTCTAACGGACATAACTGTGACAAAAGACCTGGCGGAACGCGACCGGGTCGTTTGCGGTGCAAGAAAGGAATAAAAACATGAAAAAAAGCTGGCTGAAAGTATTGATCATAGGGCTGCTGGCGACAGTGATCGCCGCAGGCGCGGCATGCGGATCCGGAACACACAACAGCACGCCTGCCGATGACGAGGAGCCTACGGAAGCGCCTACCGCCACACCGGTGCCGAGGGACATCACCGGGGATACGCCGCTGGCCAGATCTATCGTGTACGCCAACGACCTGGCCAACAAAGTGAACGGCTGGTACGAATCCTACAAGCGCGACACTTATGTGCTGCAAAATATGGATATGGAACTGTCCCACAAGCTTGCCGGAGACGGCGGAAAAGGGCTTTCTTCCTTCCGCAACAGAAACGGCGCGGAATATTTCTCCGACAGCTTTGATACTTACGTCATAGATACCGACGGCAGGGAATGGACGGACCGGTATTCACTGGGCACCGGCCGGGTCAACACCACCCGCCTCGGATATTACTATTACGAGACCCATGTCAGAGACCTGGGCGTGGGTGCCGCGGGCACGGATTCCAACTACGAATCGGCCGTGGAGCTGGCAAACTTTTCGAAGACCTGGGAAGCCCACGACGGCAGTGTCGACGCGGACGCGAAAAAGGGCCGCGCGGTGTTTACCGTGGGCTCGGCGTACGATCCGTATTTTGTGGTCAAAGCATACGATCAGGTGCCCGGCGCGAATTTCAATTCGATCGAGATCACGCTTTCGGTCGACGGCAGCGCCTCCAGCGTGGAGATGTTCATAAGCGACGGTCAGGGCTATAACCAGAAGCAGTCGACGAAATTCTCGGTCAACGCCGACGGTATGGCGCATACATACCTGATCGATACTTCCGCGATCCAGTCCGGCGGCGCTCTTTCGGGAGTGCGTTTCGACATCGGCGAAAACGTCGGAGAGAAGATCACCGTGACTTCCGTGCGCGCGGTGAAGACCAGCAGCTCGGTGCCGCGGGTCAAGACCGAGAAGACGTACCATACTTTTTCGGACAAACTCCACCAGCAATTCCGCATCGTGGCGTATGACAAAATTGATAATATTGCCGAATTCGGCATGGTCTGGAAAGTGGACAAAGAACGCGTTGACGCGCTCAGAATAAAAGACAGGAACGGCAGCCACGACGGCATCGACGGCATTGACCCCGCGAGCGTGGAGTACGTCGCGTTTGACTTTAAGGATGCGGGAGTGTGCGGGATCATTGTCCCCGCCGACGCGGAACTGACTAAAGAAGTCACGGTGACGGAGAGCGGCGGGCAGTACGTCGTGCGTCAGAAATACCCGGGCTCGCTGGTGCTCAAAAACAAGGCGACCGTATCGGTGGCGCACCGGCTGTACAACGATACTACGCACAGTTTCGACAATATTGACCGTGCCGCCTACCTGGAGCGCCATCCGCTGGACGGCGAGCGTTTCCATGTGGAGAAAAATGATTCGAACACCAGGTTTTCCGAATACGACGCGATCCGCGGCCTGTATGTGTTCACGCTTAAAGGCTCGGATTTCAATACCGCGTACATGGAGCGGAACCGCAACAAGTATTTCGGCGCGGCGATCACGGTGGACAACGACAATTGCGACCGCCGCATATACCTGAATTTCTCCGCCAAATCCGAGTGCCTGGAGTGCGGCGCGCTGCTGGACGGCAACGGCCTTCCGGCACCGATCCCCATGGAAGTTTGCAAAAACTTCACATACGAAAAGGAGGAACCGGTTTACGATCCCACCGACGTGCCTTACGCCGAAACGTTCTTCCCGCTGCGGCTCGTGGCAGGGGAGCAGCTGGATTTCACGCAGCTCCATCTTTATATGAACTGGGGCAAATACCCGCTCAAGCAGCTTTCCTCGATACAGTTCCACGTATCGTATTACCATCTTTCCACAGGTGTTACGGAATCCAACTGCATCGCGCCTTATTACGTTTACGGCCGCGACGGCTGGACGCTGCCGGATTTCAGAGGCCCCAGCGGCATCATGTGGGCAAATCAGCCGCAGTTTACCGCGGGCGGGCACAATAAGTTCGTCTCATACAAAAAGAGCGGCTCCACGGTGATCAACCGCGCGGAGTACACCCGCAGCTTCATCCGTTCCTACGGCCCGATATATGCCGACCTTGAGTACAGCTATAAAGCGGATTCCGGGGAGTATCAGTATACGCTCAGACACATGGAGTTCCCGCAGACCGATGAGAACCGTACATATTACACGCTGTCGCTGAAATTCCTCAAAGACTTTACGCTGGATGACGTGCGGAACGAATTCACGCTGCATTATTTTGACGGCCGCGACCAGAAGTTCGATAAATTGAGCTATACCGCGGAGGACGGCACCGTGAAGACGGTCGTTACCGATTTTTCCAAGGCGAACACCAATACGGTGATATTGGCCGCCGACCGGTTCTGGTACGCGTATTACGGCTCGAGCAATCAGGACTGCATGAATGAGGCGTTCGTGCTGAAAAAGTACGATATTATGCTGAACGGCGAGCGCTGGGACGGCGGCTTCGTGCTGCGCAACGGCTACGACGGGCAGATGTACAATATCAGCGAACTGTCGCTGGATCTTGGCAAATACACGTTCAAAAAAGGCGATACGATCTGTCTCGAGTTCATGCTGGTGCCCTGGGGCAACACGGATCACGACACGTACGAGAATATCGAGCGCATATTTGAAGATTCCGTGCTGAAGCCGATCAAGGTGGACGTCAGCACCGGTACGCTTATTGAGGAACCGTTCCTGCCGCACGTGCTGTGCGCGGACAACAGCGCCGAATTCACCGTGTCCGGCGGCAGCAACAACATCGCGGTGCGCGTCGACGGCTTCACTGTTTTTGCGGCGCCGGTCATCGAAACGAAGCAGCCTGACGGTTCCTGGGCGGTACTGGACAACAGCGTCAAAGGCTTCGACGGCTACGCGGTGCAGTATCTGCCCGACGGTACATACGCGTATTCGTTCGTATTTACTCAGGCCAATCCGGACGATTCCGTAACGTTCCGCGTCAGCGCCGGGGCATGACTGCGGCGCGCGGACGCCGGCAGCGGGGAAACGCAAGGGGAAACGCAGCCAAATTAATTAACTTTTTTGTAATAAAAGTGTTGACAAATCGATAATTTGGTTGTATCATATGCGAGTGCTTTGGAAACAAAGCTCTCGATCCATTAGCTCAGTCGGTAGAGCACCTGGCTTTTAATCAGGGTGTCCGGAGTTCGAGCCTCCGATGGATCACCTCGGTGGCTGCACTGAAATCGTCAGTGCAGTCACTTTTTTATGCCGTTTTCCGCACGCGCGGCGCGCTCTTTTTGAACACGGGGACAGACCCCGCGTTCAACTTTTTGTTGACAACTTACCGCAAATTGTTGTAGTATACGGAAGATGCGAGAAATTCTCAAATCTACTCGGAGGAAAGTATGTCTGACAGTTTTAATAAATCCGGCAATACGATAATTGAACCCTCGATTTTGGCGGGTTTTCAGGAATTCCTGCCCCGTGAACAGATGATGTTCACGGAAATGCTGGATATAATAAAGAAATCTTTCGAAAGTTTCGGCTTTATTCCGCTGGATACACCTGTGCTGGAAAAATCCGAGATCCTGCTGGCCAAAAGCGGCGGCGAGACCGGAAAACAGATATACCGTTTTGAAAAAGGCGATACGGATATGGCCATGCGCTTTGACCTCACCGTGCCGCTGGCCCGCTATGTGGCGCAGCACTCGGGCGAACTGGTGTTCCCGTTCCGCCGCTACCATATCGGCAAAGTATACCGCGGCGAGCGTCCTCAGAAGGGCAGATTCAGAGAGTTCTATCAGTGCGATATCGATATCGTCGGCAGCGGCAGCCTGAGCCTGCTCAACGAGGCGGAAGTCGTCAGTGTGATCAATTCGACTTTTGAAGCGCTCAACATCGGCGAATTCACCGTAATGATCAACAACCGCAAACTGCTGGGCGGCTATTTTGCCAGCCTCGGCATTGACGATCCGACCGAGCCGCTGCGCATCGTTGACAAACTCGATAAGATCGGCGCGGAAAAAGTGCAGGCGGAACTGTGCGAACTGGGTCTGTCCGTGGAGGCCGCCGCGTCTATTCTGAACGTTACTTCCATGAGCGGCGCTCCGGAGGAGATACTTGACAAGCTGGATGCCATGCGTGAAACGGTGGGCAACGAGCTGTTTGACACCGGTGTCGACGAACTGCGCAAAGTGTGTGCCGCGATCGGAGAATTCGGTGTTCCGGCGTCGCGATTCGCCGTGAACCTGAAGATCGCCCGCGGCCTCGATTATTATACCGGCACCGTTTACGAGACGCTGCTGAACGGTTATCCCGAACTGGGTTCGATCTGCTCCGGCGGCCGATATGAGGACCTGGCTTCAAATTATACCAAACAGAAGCTTCCGGGCGTGGGCATCTCCATCGGCCTGTCCCGGCTGTTCTATCAGCTGAACGCCGCCGGCATCATAAGCATGGACGGGCGCTGCACACCGTCGCGCGTGCTGTTCATACCCATGGGCGATACGCTCGGATACACGCTTGAACTTGCGCGTCAGCTGAGAGCATGCGGGATACCGTGCGAGACATATTTAAACGAAGGAAAAACAGGCAAAAAGTTCGGATACGCGGACAAACTTGGGATCCCGTACGCCGCAGTCATCGGGGAAGATGAGCGGATGTCCGGCACGCTGTCCGTGAAGAACATGAAGACCGGAGAACAGAAAGTGTTC
>CACZOW010000237.1 GCA_902782885.1 uncultured Ruminococcus sp.
ATCGAAAATACCGCTGAACACGTCGCCGCGGTCAATGTTCAGGACTTCCATCCAGTACTCCAGAGGCATCAGAGCGTTCTGGGTCACTGCGTAGTTGTAAGCAGAAACTTCAGCGAAATAGAATACGTCGCCGATGTCGCCGCTGGAAATACGGGTGCTGGGATCCGAGTTGGAATAGTCGCGGTTAACGACCACGTCGGGATACTTTTTGCGGAAGGCATCGATAAAAGCGTTTGCCGCGTTTCTGTTATCTTCGCTCGTTCCGCCGCTGTAAGAGAACTTGATCGAACCTTTTATCTCAATGTCCTCACCCTCGGGCGGCGGTGTAACAACGCCGGTCTGAACAGGCTTTTTCTTGCAGGCCGCGAGGCTGATAACTGCAACGACCGCCAGAACTAAGCAAAGCAACTTGATTGTCGTTTTTTTCATCCTAATAACCTCCATAGTTATTGTTGTATCTAATCATACCACAAATTTTCAAATTGTCAACATCCAATTTTCGCGGCGGCCGCGGGGCTCACCAGTTGGCGTTGACGTTGTCCTGGATCTTCTGAAGCAGATCGTCCAGGGATCCATTGTCCGGATCAGCCGCATACTGCTTAATGACCTCGCCCACGCTCTCCGTAAGTTCGGCGGCAGCGGTGCTGATCATATGCGCCTCCAGCGTTGCCGAAAAGTCCGCGGTATTGTAAAGCGAGAATACCGAGGTGTTCTTGCCGGGAAGCGGATACTCTCTCCAGAAACGTTTCTGGTTCGCGGAGATGAGCGCGGGTACACGGTAACCGGTGGTTCCGGCCAGCGCCACGGCGGCTTCGGGGACCAACGCGTACAGCGCCAGCTGCACACGGATCTGATCTTCCATAAGGATGTCGGCCTCGGTGTAGTCGTCGGGATCGTATTCGCGCACGCGGATGGCGAAACCCAGTGTTTTAACACCGATATTGTGATTGTACGGGTCCTTTTCGTCGCCGGAGCTGAACCGCGGAAAATGCGCGAACTCCCAGGCGAAATTCTCGTCTTTAAGCGTATCTTCCCAATGTCTCAGATCCGAGTGGGATATCACCACCATCGCGCTCTGGCGGAGTTCCTCCTCCGTCAGTTCGCCGGGCGTCTTTTCGGAAATCAGACCGGCGGCAATGAAATCCTCCGCCAGCATCTTCAGACCGGAAGATACTTTCGGATCGGTGAGGTTCAGGCGGGTCTCCCCGGTCTTCTCGTCGGCAACTTTGAAAAGCTCTCCGCCGCCGCCCAGCGCAAACGCGCCCCAGACCGAGAAGTCCGTATAATCCATGACCACCGGTGCGGCAACGCCCGCTTCTTTGAGCAGTTTGGCATTTTCCAGCACGTCGTCCCAGGTCCATTTATCGGACGGCATCTTGAGGCCGTTCTTCTCGAACAGATCCAGATTGATCAGCACCGCTTTGTTCTCATACTCCGTAGGTATCATGTACAGGCGGTTCTCATAAAGAGCGTCCTCATATGCCGCGCGGAAGAAGTCGGTATCCGGGTAGAGCTTTTTGAAGTTGCCCGACGTGAATTCCACCAGGTTCCTGCAGTAAGGAGAAAGGTTTACCACGTACCCTTTTTCAACGTATTTGGCCAGGCGGTCGGAATCCACCAGGAACACGTCGCCGATGGTGCCGTTCTCGACTCGCTCGTCCAGGGTGGCAAAATACTCGTCATAAGTGTATTCGTTGTCGTTGTACACTTCCACGCCCGGATACTGGAGCACATATTCCTGAATGAACATGAACGCGGAAGTGTCGTTGGGAGCGGTGCGGTACGTAGACAGCGTCACGATGCCGCCCAGTTCCTCCGGCGAAGGTTTGGGAGTGACAAAGATATCAGTCTCGTCTTCTTTTTTCTCTTTCTTATCGCTCTTGCACGCCGCGAAGCAGGAGACCAGCAGGACCGTCGCCAGGAGCAGGCAGAGGTTGCGTATAAAATGTTTTTTCATATCAGTTCCCCTCCCCTTATTCGATAACACCGATACGCTCGATACCGGCAGCAAGTTTCTTCTGACCGACGATGAATACGATCAGCACCGGCAGCAGCACCAGCAGACAGCCGGCGAACAGCGTGGGCTCGGTCATAGCCTTGCCGATGCCGCCTTCCGCGGCGCCGGAGTCGCCGACCAGATCCGCGAAGTATTGACGGATGTGCTGGAGTTTGGGCTGCAGCGTAAGCACTTTGTCCTTGTACATGTACAT
>CACZOW010000238.1 GCA_902782885.1 uncultured Ruminococcus sp.
CTGGACAATAAAAATATCCGGCAGGCGCTGGAGAGAGTATTGTCCACGGCCGGAATGAGCAACGAAGCGCGGGAATGGCTGGTGCGCGATAATATCAACGAACTCCGCCGCCGGGAAAGCTCGATCTCCGTCGACCGGGGGAGCGGTACGCGCGGCTCGGGCCTGCTGATCTTCCTGATCGCCGTCAACGTGCTGATTTTCGCGGTCGGCCGGATCCTGAAACTGCGCACCGGCATTGATCCGCTGGTGGAATGGGGCATTCAGGATAACGTCCTGATCATGCAGGGGGAATGGTGGCGGCTGATCTCCTCGATGTTCCTCCATGCCGACTTGATGCACCTTCTGGGCAATATGCTGTTTCTGTACATGCTGGGCGACGCGCTGAAGCGCTGCTACAGCAACCGGCAGCTCGGGATCATCTACTTCACCGGCGGCCTCGCGGGCAACCTTCTGGGCCTGATGTTCTCCAACTTCCGCTCGCTGGGCGCGTCGGGGGCAATACTCGGCCTGGGCGGCGCGCTGCTCTACCGCATGACGCTGGGCAAAGACGCGCGGGCGTTCCGGGCGGCAGGCAATTTCACCTGGCTGGCCATCTCGGTACTGTACAATCTGGTGTACGGGCTGGTGACGCCCGGTATTGACAACTACGGCCACTTCGGCGGCTTCATCGGCGGCTTCATTGTCGCCCTGCTAATCGGAGTACACTATGATATTCGGAAAACACATAAATAAATACTACCTGCGCTACAGCTGGGCGCTGCTGATCGGCATAGCCATGCTGTTCTTCATTGACTACATGGAGCTGCTCATACCCTCGCTGTACCGCATGGTCATAAACGGGCTGAACGACGGATTCAACGTGATCGACGGCGTTAGCGTGCCCTTCGATATGAAATTCGTGCTGGACAAGATCTGCCTGCCGATGCTGTTCATTGTCCTCGCCATGGTCGTGGGCCGCTTCGCCTGGCGCCTGTGCTTCATCGGCACTTCGCTGAAAGTGGAGCACGGCCTGCGCCGCAGCATGTTCGACCGCTGCAAGGATCTCTCCCAGCAGTACTACCAGGTCAACAAAGTCGGCGACCTGATGTCCTACTACACCAACGATCTGGAGACCGTGCAGGACTGCTTCGCCTGGGGCATTCTGATGGTGACGGACGTGATCATGCTGGGCGGCCTGGCGTTTGTAAAAATGATACGCATGAACCTGGTGCTCACACTGCTGTCCCTGATACCCATGGCGCTGATGGCCGTCATCGGCGTGATACTGGGCAAGTACATGGAAGCCAAATGGGAGCAGCGGCAGGCGGCATTCTCCAAACTGTCCGACTTCGCGCAGGAGAGCTACTCCGGCGTGGCGGTGATCAAGGCGTTCGTCAACGAATACCGCGAACTGCTCACGTTCCGCAAGCACAACAAGGACAACGAAAAGGTCAACGTCGAGTTCGTCAAATTGTCGATGAAACTGGACATCTACACCGAACTGCTGATAGAGTCCGTTGTCTGCATCATCCTGGGCTACGGCGGCTACCTGGCCCATAAGGGCGTGTTCAACGCGGGTCAGCTTATCGAGTACTTTGGCTATTTCGACTCTCTGATCTGGCCGGTCATCGCCGTGGCGGAACTCATCAAAATGACGTCCCAGGGCAAGGCGTCTCTCAAGCGCATCGGCGGCCTGATCGACGCGGAGATCGACGTGAAGGACGGCCCGAACGTGACCGAGCCCGCGGATCTGAAGCTGCAGGGCGGCATCGAGTTCCGGCATATGACTTTCGCTTACCCGGGGACAGACGTCAATGTGCTGGATGACGTTTCGTTCACCGTAAAGGCCGGGGAGAACGTGGGCATCATCGGCCGCACCGGCTCGGGCAAATCCACCGTGGCGGACCTGCTGCTGCGCACGTACAACGTGCCCGACGGCACGCTGTTTCTGGACGGCAAAGACGTCAACACCATTCCGATCTACGCGGCGCGCGCCAACATCGCGTACGTGCCGCAGGACAACTTCCTGTTCAGCGACACCATCGAGAACAACATTGCGTTTTTTGAGGAGCCCGCGGAGGAGGAATTGACCCATACGCTCGTGGAGGAAAACGCGCGGCTGGCGGACGTGCACGACAACGTGAAGAGTTTTGCCGCCGGATACGCCACGCTGCTGGGCGAGCGGGGCGTAACGGTATCGGGCGGTCAGAAGCAGCGGATATCCATTGCCCGCGCCCTCATCCGCAAAGCGCCGATACTGGTGCTGGACGACTCGCTGTCGGCGGTGGACGTGGAGACCGAGGAACGGATCCTCACCAACCTGCGGGACAACCGCAGCGGCATGACAACGCTGATCATCGGCCACCGGATGTCGACGATGGCGTACATGGACCGGATCATTTTTATTGACGAAGGGCGCATCGCCGGCGCGGGTACCCACGCGGAACTGCTCGCGGGCAACGCCAAATATAAACACATGGCCGAACTTCAGCAGATCGAGGCCGAAAAGGAAAGGGGGGAGAGACTGTGATGTCACCGATAGCGATATTGCTGCTGGTATGCGGTTTCCTGACCGTGGCGTTCTCGCTGGCGTACCTGCTGGTGAAGGATAAAAAAACGTCGATGGGCTTCGAGCGCAACCTCAAAGACCGCGATATAATCAAACGTCTTCTGCGTTACGCGCGGCCGTACGTCAAGTATTTCGTGCTGGTGCTGGTGCTGCTTCTGCTGTCCGTGGCGTACGAGATAATCTCCCCGCTTATAATGGGCCGTACGGAGCAGATGATCACGGAGGGGTTCGAGATGAGAGACCTGCTGCTGATCGTGGCGCTGAGCGCGGGCCTTCTGGTGCTGTCGATGCTGGCGCGCTATTATCAGGCGGTGGTGCTGCAGCGCACCGGCCAGCGCATCATCACCTCCATCCGCGAAGATGTGTTCTCACATACGCTCAGTTTGTCCCAGGGCCAGCTGAATTCGATCCCCGTGGGCAAGCTGGTGACCCGCGTGTCCGGCGACGTGGGCGCGATCTCGCAGCTGTTTACGGATATCGTGGTCAATCTCGTCAAGAACGCGGTCATCATCGTCGGCGTATTGACGGCAATGCTCATACTGAACTGGCGCCTTACCGCGGTGGTGATGATGTTCACGCCGTTCGTGGTATTGTTCACCGTGATTTTCCGCAAATTTGCCCGCCGCGCGTACCGCCACGTTAAAAACAACAACACGGAGCTGAATACCTTCCTGTCGGAAAACCTGTCCGGCATGAAGATCATCCAGTCCTTCAACTGCCAGAAGCGCAAGAAGAACGAGTTTGACGGCCACAACGACCGGCTGTACAAGTCCAAACGCGAGCAGATGTTCGTGTTCGGAATATTCCGGCCCGTTGTCCACATGCTGTACCTGGGCTCGGTGATGACGCTGTTCTATGTGGCTGCCAAGGGATATATTGACCCGACCGGTTTCCTGGGCTCAACGGTCACCGGCGCGGTGGTCGTGGCGTTCTACATGTATATTTTCAGGTTCTACACGCCCATCCAGAACCTGGCGGAGCAATTCAACCGGCTGCAGTCGTCGCTGGCTTCGGCGGAAAAAGTGTTCAACCTGCTGGATCTCAAACCGGACCTGACGGACGACGAGGGTGCGGTGGAGCTCACCGAGGTCAAGGGAAAGATCGAATTCCGCGACGTCTGGTTCCGCTATGTGGAGGACGAATGGGTGCTCAGGGGCCTGTCGTTCACCGTGGAGGCAGGGGAGACCGCGGCGTTCGTTGGCGCCACCGGCGCGGGCAAGACCACGATCCTGAGCCTGATCTGCCGCAACTACGACATACAGAAGGGCGAGATACTGATCGACGGCGTCAACATCCGGCACTACACGCTGTCCTCCCTCCGCCGTCACTTCGGCCAGATGCTGCAGGATGTGTTCCTGTTCTCGGGCACCGTGCGCAGCAATATCACGCTGGACAACGACGAATACAGCGAGGAGGACGTGCTGGCCGCGTGCCGTTACGTCAACGCCGACCGCTTCATTTCCCGCCTGAAAAACGGCCTGGATGAAGAGGTGCGCGAGCGGGGCAACAACTTCTCCGCCGGCCAGCGTCAATTGCTCTCTTTCGCCCGCACCGTGCTGCGCAAGCCGGAGATCATGATCCTGGACGAAGCCACGGCCAACATCGACACCGAGACCGAAGTTCTTATCCAGGAGTCCCTGGAGCGGATGAAGAATATCGGAACGATGCTGATCGTTGCCCACAGGCTGTCCACAATACGCGGCGCCTCCCGCATCATCGTGCTGAGCAAAGGCGAGGTGCTGGAGCAGGGGTCCCATGATGAACTTATGGCGGCCCGCGGCGCGTACTGGGAAATGCATCACCGCGGCCAGGCGCAAGGCTGATCCTGCAGCGGGCGAGCGTTTGCTGAGGGTGAGCGCCCGGCGCCTTCTTAACGGGATGCTTTCCGGGAAAAGGAAACAAAACACGCGATTTTTCTATTTTTATTCTATCCGGGCGCCGTCTCTTGCCATTCAGATGCATGAAGCGGCGCCAATTAACGTCTTGAAGCGCCTCCTTGACCATCCTGAAACGAGGCGAGACAGGTAAAAAACGGTCAAAGAGCGGTATCAGCCCGTAATTGGCGTCCGGCAGGCCAATCGCGAGCTGAAAAATGAGCGAGAATGCTAAAATATGGGCGAGTCCCGGCGGCACGGCAGCTGTTGAGCACGCGAGCAAGAAAACTATTGCCACCATGAGAGCAATGTATTATAATATTTGCAGTTTTTTGAATATTGACCGGCGATTTCGGCCGCGCGCTGATACCGGAATTCAAAAATCGCTACAATTATTTCCGGGAGGAACACACATGAAAAAAATAGCGATCATGCTGCTCGCCGCGTTGATGCTCACCGTATTCGCCGCGATGCCCGCGTTTGCCGCCGCAGAGGCGCCTGCTGAGGAAGCTCCGAGCGAGGAGGCGCCTGTCGATTACAGCACCAAAGAATGCTACGAGTTCTGCGAGGACGCGGTCATCGGTTTCTGGCTGGCTACCGTTACTCCGTTAGGCGACAATGAGTGGGAGACGTATTCGGAAGAAAACTATGTTTCCGCCACTTTCACCGCCGCAAAGCCGTTCAGCGCCATCAAAGTGCCGCACTGGGCCGGCAATCCGGCCAGTTTCAAAGGCATTACCCCCGTTGACGTGGAATTCGCGATCTTCAAGGCCGTTGAGAATAACTGGGGCTCTGACTACAATTCTGACGACGCCGTTGTGCGCGAGGTCAAGACCTTTGACCACGACGATCAGGAATTCATCTGGGAGTTCCCGCAGCAGGCCGCCGGCCGCTACTGCGTCCGCATCATGCAGCTCACCGAAGAGGGCGGTTATATCGTTATTGCCCAGGGCGAGCCGCTGGATGACGATATCGAGTTTGATTACGAGAATGCCCGTTTGAACAACTCCGGCAAAGAAGGCATCTCGCTGACGGTCTACTATGACGAGGGTCCCGGCCCCGAAGTCGATCCCGGCGAAGCCACCGCAGTCCCGCC
>CACZOW010000239.1 GCA_902782885.1 uncultured Ruminococcus sp.
ATGCAGGACAATGTCGTGCGTCTGGAAACGCGAAACGCCAATTCTGAAGGACGCGGCGAGATAAAGATGAGGAGTCTTATCAAGACCGCGCTCCGGATGCGCCCGGACAATATCCTGATCGGCGAAGTCCGCGATGAATCCGCTTTGGAGATGCTTACAGCACTGTGCACCGGCCACCGAGGCTGTATGTCTACCGCGCACGCCAACAGCGCTAAAGATATGCTGGTTCGTCTGGAGACGATGGCGCTCTGGGCAGGCAGCGTATCCTCGGAGACGATCCGGAAAATGATCGTATCAGGCATTCATTTATTTGTGCATTTGATCAGGGATGAAAACGGCAGACGCGTCAGCGAGATATGTGAAGTAGACGGGCTGTGCGAAGGAGAGGTCGCGCTCAGGACGATAAATGCAGAGGCAATAACATGAGGAAACCGAAACGCAGGGCCGCTGATGGCCGCAGAAGTTATAAGATCGATCCGGTTTCGGTCTGGAGCGTCACGATCCTGCTGTGTGCGGCGGTATTCGCTTGCGCATACGTACTGTTTCAAAATGCTGTGATATGCGCTGCCGTTACTGCGGTCATGCTGATCCCTGTCAGGCGGAAAGTCCGTAAGGAAGCCGAGCTCAGATATGAGAAGCAGGTTCGTGCGGAATTTGTTTCCTGCCTTGTAATGATATCAGGCTCGCTGGCGTCCGGACTCAGACTTGAGCAGTGCGTTAACGAGATCGCGGCGGGGGAAACGCGCGAATACCGGCGCCTCAGGCCGGAATTTATCCGGATGTCTAAATTGATCCAGCTAAACTGGCCCGCGGAACGAGCGTTCGCGGAATTGGCCTCGCGCATACCTGTTGCGGAGATACGTCTGTTCAGCCAGGCGCTGAATTACGGCGTGCCGACCGGAGTCAATCTTATCGAGCTTGTCAGATCTTTCTCTTCCGGGGTGCGTATCCGCAATGACGTGGAGGCCGAGATATCCCGTACGCTGAATCTGCCCAAGTACAACAACCGTATTATTATGTGCACGCCTTTCGTGATGATAGCTATCATGAGAATAACGGCGGCGGATTATTTGCGGCCGCTGGAAAGCGGGACAGGTTTTATCGTCAAGACAGCTGCAGCGGCGGCGATACTGATTGCCCTGGTACTGGGTGAACTGTTGGGAGATATCAATTATGCGGAGTAAACTGATCGATAAAAAACAATTGCTGGCGGCGCTTCTATGCTGTATAGGGGCGGGTGCGGCCGCGCTGCTCGCGGGCAACAAACTGCCTTTTTCCGCGCTTTGCGGTCTGATTTGCGGCGGGTTGGGTCTTATTCTTTACCGTCTTTCGCAGAAGCGGCGGAGGAAGAAAGAACTGGATATGTATGAGATAGATATGGCGGATTATTTGACCGGAGTGGCCCTGCTGCTGTATGCGGGACTCAACCTGTGGGATTCGATGCGGCGCGCTTTGCAGGGCAGTGACATCAGGCGCCCGCTGTACCGCGATCTGGGTCTTATGTTTGACGGGATCGACAACGGGAAATATGACAGCCCTGTTGATGCCGTAGAACAGCTGGCAACGGAGCGCGGTTCTCCTGCCATGAGCATGCTTGCAGGCGCGGTCGTACAGAATTATAAAAAGGGTGCCGGGGAGATTGCGGCGCTGTTTCAGGAATTGTCCGTAACGGCGCGCAGCAACCGCAAATATCTTTGCATGAAACTGGCGGACGAGGCGACGACACTGCTTTTGCTGCCGTCGGCAATAGTTCTTATCGCGCTTATAGCGCTGCTGCTCACACCGGCAATGCTGACACTGTTCAGTATATAGATCATCAGATAAGGAGGTGAGGTTATGAACAACAGAAAGTTATGTGAAGCTGCCTGCAGGCTCAGATACGGCGCCGGCATGTTGTGGCTCAAGCTGCGGAATACGGGAACGAGATTCTTCAAAAAGCGTGTCTTTGAAAACAGGGACGGTATGGGTACGATCGAAGTGATAATGATCATCGCGGTCCTTGTGGCGCTGGCGCTTATATTCCGTAATTTCATCGGAGAAGTCTCCGCAAAGATCTTTAACAAGATTCGGGAAAAGACGGATACGGCTGTGGAGAGTCTGTAGCGCAATATTCATATCGGTGAGATCATATGAAAATCGAGAAGGAACGAAACAGTATAAAAATAACGTATTCTGCCTGCGCCTCCCCGGAACGCATCATGGAGATCTATGACGCGATCGGAGTAAGGGTGGCGGGAATTTATCTGCCTTCGGACGTGCAGCGCGGCAAAGAAGGAATAACGCTGAATATAAGGCACCGGGAATCTATCCAGGCGTATTTTGAAAAGAATATATTCAGGATCGATGATTTTATCCGGATCTTGCGAAAAATCAAGGAGATCACCGCGGCGCTCAGAGAAAATGGGTATGATCCGGGAAACTGCCTGTGGGACGTTGACGCTGTGTTCGTGGGCGGCAGTATCTCAGAACTGGAAGTGGTGTATCTGGCTGAACCCGAGGACTCCGAACTGGTAAACAACACACTGACGGATCTGCTGGCCGTGATGTCGCTGCACGTTTTTGATTCGCGTGACAGCGCTATAGAGGCGTTGTCGGACGCAGTCAATGAGTTTGCCGCTTTTGAACGGTCAGGGCCGGAAAACCTGCCGGGAGAGGAACAGTTTGAACGCGCGATCGATCTGCTGGCTAATTTTTCCTCCGGCACGGGCAGAGTGCGCAGATTGATGTTTTGCCTTTGGAATAAGATAAAAAAGGCGTTGCAAGTGATGATTGCCGGAACCGTGTCAAAGGAATCTAATAAATCGGAAGATTTTGAAGAATCGCGCGGCTCGTTTGTGAATGGCGCTGATATTATCGATTCATCCGATGAGAATGAATCCGGGACCGGCGCACTGATGCCGGTCCCGGAAGGAGGTTCTGATGCGGCTGCGGGAAGTGAAACACGCGATCTTCGGGAAGAAAGAATTTTTCTGACTTCAGCTGCAGACAGCGCATATTTGGAGTACGTTGTTGCTGAAAAGAAGTTCAAAAAGCGCCGTAACGGAGTTTTCGGACTGGAGAGTCGCTTGATCAAACTTGACGAAGCCGGACCGGTAAAACGGGCGGCGGTCATTGACGTCGGTCCACGCAGAAACAAGTCTTGCGAAGAATATCATTTAAACTGCGAAGAATATCATTTAAACAGAGATTATTTAGTCAGGCGCGCGGGATTATATTGTCCGTTCGTGAGCCGCAGACACGCAAAACTGATAAAAAAGGGAGGTGAATATATCATTTCTGACAGTGATTCGCTGAACGGAACATATCTTAACGGCGACAGGCTGACTCCGGGAGCTTATTATAGAGTCGTTAACGGCGACGTGATCAGTCTGGCGCACGTCAGCATGTCTTTCGAGTTTTGCGCGTAGGAACAGTGCGCTTCGCGGTTCCTGCATTTTCCGAAGGCAACGCGGGCAGAACGGCTAAATCGAATATTGCCCGGCGCGGCTGATTGTGGTATTATTATACGGCGATCTGATCGCGGAGGTAATAAGATGGGACTGTTTAAACAAAATGTCGCAATAGATCTGGGCACGTCGACAGTGATGGTCTGCGTAGGCCACAAGGGTGTGGTGCTTAAGGAACCGTCTATCGTTGCCGTTAAGACGAACACGCGCAATATAGTGGCGATCGGTGAGGATGCGCGCCAGATGATCGGCCGGACACCCGACGACGTGTCGACGGTGAAACCGATCCAGAACGGGGTTATTTCCAGTTTCACTATTACCAAAAAGATGATCAGGTATTTTATAAACAAGGCGCTGTCAAATCCGCTCAAACGCGTGTTCCTGCCGGATGTGATCATATGTGTTCCGAGCAAGACCACGAATGTGGAACGCAGGGCCGTGGAGCAGGCGGCACAGGATGCCGGGGCGCACAGGGTCTTTCTGGTAGAGGAACCTTTGGCGGCCGCGGTCGGCGCCGGACTTGACATTTCCAGACCCTCCGGTCATATGATCGTTGACGTGGGCGGCGGGACGACGGATATCGCCGTGATCTCATTTGACGGAATCGTTACCAGCAAAAGCGTTAAAGTCGGCGGCAACGATTTCGACGAAACGATAAAAAACTACTTGAAGCGTTCGCGCAATCTGATGGTGGGTGACACCACTGCCGAATATGTGAAGATCGAGGCCGGCTGCCTTTACGAAGGTGTGCGCAACGATTCCGTTGAAGTACACGGGAGCGATATTCTTACCGGATTGCCGTCTGAGCATGTCGTCACTTCGCAGGAGCTGGCGGAATCACTGGTATCAACGGCATTGCCGGTGCTGGACGGTATTCGCGCAGTGCTCGAAGAAACGCCTCCCGAACTGGCGGCGGATATTTATACCAAGGGGATACTTATGACCGGCGGCGGTTCGCTGCTGGCCGGATTTGACGAACTTATCCGCAAGACTACAGGTGTCGAAGCGTTCGTGGCGGACGAACCGCAGTATTGTGTTGTCCGCGGGTCGATAGATATCCTGAACCGTATGAGCAAAAACAAGAAGGATGCTTACGGTATCAAACGCTGATCTTACTCGTCCATTTCAGCGCGCTTTATTAGTTTATTGAGCACTTTGTTTACGTCGCCGGCGCCGAGCGTTATTACTGTGTCACCCGGTCTTACTCTGTAATAGACGTAGTCCGCGACATCGTCGAAATTGCTGATAAATAGTGCGTTAAGTCCGTGTTCCTTAAAGTGCTTCGTAAGCGTAAGCCCCGATACTGTTCCGGGGTCCTGCTCGCGGGCGGCAAATATATTTGTGACGATTATTTCGTCCGATTGCTTCAGCGCTTCGGTAAACTGATCGCGGAACAGTATTGCCCGCGTAAACGTGTGGACCTGGAAGATCGAGATCACGCGGTTACCCTCCGGAGTTATGCCGCGCGCGGCTTCCAGTGTTGCCTCCACTTCGGTAGGGTGGTGGGCGTAATCGTCAATGAGCAGTGCGCCTTTGACGCTGCCCACTTTTTCAAAACGTCTGCCGGTGCCTTCGAACCTGTTAAGTCCGGCTGCAATATCTTCAGGTGAAATGCCTAATTCGATCGCGGCCGCGGCGGCGGCGATCGAGTTGGATACGTTGTGCCTTCCGGGAGTGCGCAGTGTGACGCGGGTGACGACCCGGCCTTTGCGGCGCAGTGTGTACTCGGCGTTTTCGGGATGATAAACGATGTCAGTGGCGGTAAATTCGGCGTTGACGCCGGAATCTCCCACGGCGTAAGTTGCGACTTTGCAGGAAGCGCCCGAGGCGGCTTTCATTGCCCGCGCGTTCTCCGCGCATACTACCAGGAAGCCGGCGGCGGGGAGGTTGGCGGTAAACTGACGGAACGCGGCGTCAAGATTTTCATCGGATCCGTAAAAGTCCATGTGCTCGGCTTCTACGTTCAGCAGAATTGCGCCGAACGACGGGATCTGGAGCATATGAGCGTGATACTCGCACGCCTCGGTCACAAAATATTCGCTGCCGGACGGGCGCACGCTGCCGCCGATCAGGGGCAGGTTGCCGCCGATGTGGATGGCCGGATCTTTGCCCGCGGTGAGGAGTATGGTGCTGAGCATCGCGGTGGTGGTGGTCTTGCCGTGAGTACCGGTAACGGAAACGGTAAGCGGATGCGTAGATGCGATCAGCCCCAGCAGCGCGCCGCGCTCAATAACGGGAATGCCGGCGGAAAGCGCGGCCACAAGCTCCGGATTGTCGCTGCCCACGGCAACGGTGTAGACTACCAGCGCGGTCTCGGGCAATATATTTTCGGCACGCTGGCCGATAGCAACTCCGATCCCTTTCGCCCGCAATCCCGCGACCGCGTAACCTTCCTCGCGGTCGGAGCCGGTAATAACGTATCCGCGGGCAAGCAGTATCAGCGCAAGACCGCTCATACTGGAGCCGCCTATGCCTATAAAATGAATATGCGAACCGACAGGGGGGAGTGTTTTTACGCTTTTATCAGAATAGTCTGCCATATTTGTGTGCTCCGTCTATAGTCTCAATAGTCATTGTGCGCGGCATATTTTGCGCCGTGCCTATGTTCGCATATTATATCACTGTTTATATAATATTAAAAGAGCCGGATACTGATCTGCTTGGGTGCCTGTGTGAATGTCGGTTTGTGTGCCTGAGTGAGTGGGCGGGCGTCTTTCAAACCTCTTCGGTTCTGTCTATGCAGGAGATAATTGAGTAAAAACCCAGCAAAAAGTTTAATTTGCCGATTTGCTTTGCTTCAGGCTCCTTCTTTGCCTCCAAAAATGCTCGCGGGAAACTCGAAAAACATAGCGAAACTCGTTTTTCCTTGAATTGCAATGTTTTTCGCCGCTTAAACGATCTGAAAACGAGCGAGAATGCGATGAAAAGATACCGTTTGATATTCGTTTGAAATTCACGTAATGGAAAAGAGCCAACTGCAAAAACTGCAAAAAAATGCGAAAAACCGCAAAAAAGCGTTGACAACCGATTGCACGCTGAGGTATAATACTTCGGTGCCGCTCTTACGGGGCTCCTAAAATGTTGTCCGCGACAGAAACGGACGGCTGCCCGCGGAATGCGGTCGCGCACGGACCGCAGCAGAAGGCGAGATTTTAAATGGAGGTGCAGTCAGAATGTATGCAGTAGTAGCAACAGGCGGAAAGCAGTACAAAGTCGAGGAAGGCGATTTCGTATTCGTGGAGAAGATCGAAGGCGAAGTTGACGATGTAGTAACTCTCGATAAAGTTCTGCTGGCGTCCGTTAACGACGAGGTCAAAGTCGGCGCTCCCTACGTTGAGGGCGCTAAAGTCGAAGCCAAGATCGTTAAGCAGGGCAAAGGCGAAAAGATCCGCATTATCAAGCACAAAGCTAAAAAAGGCTACAGGAAAAGACAGGGACACAGACAGCCGTTCACGCAGTTGTCTATCGAGAAGATCAGCATTTGATGTTCTGAATGATAAATACTAAGATCAGCCGATTTGAAGACGGTGCCATAAGCGGGTTTACCGTAAAAGGGCACGCGGGTTATGCCGAAGCAGGGAATGACATAATTTGTGCGGCAGTCAGCGCTCTGTGCTATACGGCGGCAGGCTACTTTGAATCAGGTGAAACGTGCGGAGCCCGGACCGCTTTCACGGAGAGAGACGGATACATGAAGTTTCAGATCCTGGAGCGCGGCTCGGAGGAAGACCGGATAAAGACCGAAGCGGTTCTTACCGCTTGGCGCATAGGACTTCTTCAGATACAGGCATCGTACGGAAAGAAATACTTAAAGATCATTGACGTTTAAACCGGAGGTACAGGTTATGTTAAGAGTAAACTTACAGTTATTCGCTCATAAAAAAGGTCTGGGCAGCTCCAAAAACGGCAGAGATTCCGAATCCAAACGTCTCGGCGTTAAGAGAGCGGACGGACAGACCGTTCAGGCCGGTACTATTCTCGTAAGACAGCGTGGAACCAAGATCCACCCCGGAGAGAATGTAGGCATCGGTGTTGACTATACTCTTTACGCTAAGATCGACGGTAAGGTTTCCTACCGCAGACTGGGCAAAGACAAGAAACAGGCGGTCGTTGTTGCCGAGGAATAATGACTGTCGCAATTACAGCGATCAAAGGCTGCCGTTATGGATAATTCGGCGGCCTTTTTGGCATTTTATTAGGCCCCGGTCTCTGTCGGAAGTGCTTTAAAACCGACGATGATCCGGGCGGAATGGCGGTGATCCGGCATGTTCATGGACAGAACTAAGATCATAATCGGCTCCGGCAAGGGCGGCGACGGCTGCGTCTCGTTCCGGCGTGAGAAATATATCAACGCGGGCGGCCCGGACGGCGGCGACGGCGGCAAGGGCGGCGACGTGGTGTTTTTTGTTGACCCGCGGGCAACCACCCTGGGGGATTTCAAATACCGCCATAAGTTTATTGCCGAAGACGGCGCCAGGGGCGCCAATCAAAAACGCACCGGCCGCAGCGGTACGGACATGCTGATCGGCGTGCCCGCGGGCACGATGATATTCGACGCCGATTCCGGAAGGCTGCTGGCGGATCTTAAAGCGGCGGACGACCGCGTCGTGCTGCTGAAAGGCGGAAAAGGCGGACAGGGAAATCAGCATTTTGCCACCTCCACCCGCCAGGTGCCGAATTTTGCCCGCGCCGGCGAAGAAGGCCGGACAATGGAAGTGCGTCTGGAACTCAAACTTATCGCTGACGTGGGGCTGGTAGGCTTTCCCAGCGTCGGCAAATCCACGCTGCTTTCAGTGACGACCGCCGCGGAGCCGGAGATCGCAGAATACCATTTTACAACGATCGCGCCTAATCTGGGCGTCGTGTACAATGACGATTCCGAACCGTCATTCGTGCTGGCTGATATTCCCGGCCTCATCGAAGGCGCTGCGGCCGGAGCGGGACTGGGCCACGAGTTTCTGCGCCACGTACAGCGTACGCGGCTGCTTCTGCACGTCATCGACGTATCCGGATCGGAAGGGCGCGACCCGTTCGACGACTTCATTGCCATTAATAAAGAACTGGCGGAGTTTGACCCGAAACTCGCGAAAAAGCCGCAGATAATCGTGCTTAATAAGACGGACATGGATATCGACGGCAGCAAGACCGCCGGATTCAAAGCCCGGTTTGAGCAGTGGCTCTCCGACAACGCCGATGAAACCGAAGAAAGCCGTGAAAAAGGCGCCTGGCGCGTATTTGAGATCATGGCGGCGATCTCCGAGGGGACCGCGAACCTGATGAAATATACCGGCAGCATACTTCACAATTTTGAAGCCGAAGAATTCGTGCCGGAGGAACTGCCTGCGGAGGCGGAGGATGTTGACGACGATACATTTGAGATCAATATTGACACCGACGGCGCATACAGCGTGACCGGACGCAGGATCCGCAATCTTGCCCTCTCGATAAATATGACCGACGAAGAGTCGTTCGGCTACTTCCAGCAGCAGCTGAGAAAGAAAGGCCTGTTCGACCGGCTGCGGGAAATGGGGATAAAAGACGGCGACACCGTGCGGATATACGAGTGCGAATTTGATTATATGGATTAAACTTGCGTAAAGCAAACTAGCTTGACACGTGAATCCTAACGGAGGCAGTAAATGAAAAACAAAAGCGGAATGTTTGAAAACGATTCACAGATGACGGCGGACGGCGTGCTGATACTGCACATTCTGTCGCTGATGGGAGAACCGGTCCCGGATACGCTCCTGACGGAAATTATAATGGGCCCCGGGCTCGTCAATTATTTCACCGCCGGTCAGTGCCTGAGCGCGCTCGTGGACGCCGGATACGCGAGCCGCAACCTTGACAGCATGGGCAAAGCGTTGTATGATATTACCGAATCCGGACGCGGAGTATATGAATCGCTGAAATATATGCTGGGCGGAGGATTGGGCGCCGCGTATGAAAGCTATATCCGCTGCCACCGCGACGACATAAAAAAGCGCACGAAAATCGACGCGACCTGGACGCAGGATACGAAAGGCAATTTTTTCGTGCACTGTTTTGTACGCGACGGTATGCGCGCGGTGGTCGACATCACGCTGCCGGTAGCGGACAAGCAGGACGCGGATTATATCGTGAACGCGTGGAAGAACAATTCTTCCAAACTTTATTTTGAGCTGCTGAAAAAACTGCTGAACAGGAGTTGAGTTTATACTATGAAGGGCAAGGGTAAAAAGAACTGGCTTATTCCCGACGCTTATTATCCGGGCGTTGACAACGGCACGTACGTAAGCCATGAGGCAGTCTGCGTGCTCAATACCGGCGATGAAGACGCGCACATCAACATCACGCTGTATTTCGAAGACCGGGAGCCCCGCACCGGTTTTCACGCGGTATGCGGCGCCAAACGCACCAATCACATCCGAATGGATAAGATCAAAGACGAAGACGGATGCGGCGTAGAGCGTTCCGTTCCGTACGCGATGCTGGTGGAATCAGACGTGCCCGTGGTAGTGCAGTACAGCCGCTGCGACACGACGCAGGGCGAGCTGGCGTTCATGGGGCTGCTGGCGTTCTGACACTTCAGGATCCGGGCGGACGTATCCGGAACGGACAGTTCCGGAATATTGCGATTTGGGTAAGAAAGGATAGAAATGAACTTTTCCGATCTGTTTTTCTTATATGCGTTTTTACCGCTGTGCCTGATCATTTATTTTATCTCGCCCAAGATAAAGTATAAAAACACGGTACTGATAATTTTCTCGCTTATATTCTATGCCTGGGGCGATGTCTGGGCGCTCTTGTTTATACTGCTCTACGCGCTGCTCAATTTCTCACTAGGCCGGATGATCGAACTCAAACGCGGTCAGAAGAGCGGGAAGGTGTTCCTGGCCATTGGTCTGATACTGGATCTCGGTATGCTGCTGGTATTCAAATATACCGGCTTTTTCCTGGAAAACATCAACCTTATATTCCGCTCTTCCGCAAAGATCCCGTCGATGTGGGTGCCGCTGGGACTCAGCTTCTTCACCTTCCGTACGATCTCGTATCTGCTGGATATCCACTGGGAAAAGATCAGCGCAGAGCGGTATTTCCCGGACTTCCTGCTGTTCACGTCGCTGTTCCCGTGCACCGTCGCCGGACCCATTGTCCGCTATTCCACTATCGGGAGTGAACTGAAAGAGCGCACGGTCAATATTGACGACATGTATCAGGGCCTCATGCGCCTGTGCGTCGGTCTCGGCAAAAAAGTGATACTGGCGGACAATCTGGCGGTCGTTGTCGACGCGTACTGGCAAAACGGCAACGAACTGGTAAGCACGGCCGAGACCTGGTACGCCGTGCTGCTGTACTCCATGTACGTGTATTTTGACTTTTCCGGTTACTCGGATATGGCGATCGGTATCGCACGTATTTTCGGGTTCCATTTTGAAGAGAACTTTAACTATCCGTTCATGTGCAAGTCAATCGCCGAATTCTGGCAGCGCTGGCACATTTCCCTGGGTACTTTCTTCAAAGACTATCTGCTGTATGTGCCGATCTTCGGCAAGATGCGGCGCTACGGCGGCCTGTTCCTGGTGTGGTTCTGCACCGGCATGTGGCACGGTGCTTCCTGGAACTACATAATCTGGGGTCTGTACTTCGGTGTGTTCATACTGATCGAAACGCTCCTGGGCAAGAAACGGCTCAAGAAGATCCCGGTCGTTGTCAAACACATTTACACCAAACTGATCATCATTATCGGTTTCGGTATTTTCCGTTTTACCGACATCCGCCAGCTGGGGTACTTCTTCCGCAATCTGTTCTTCGCGTCGAAGGGCGGGTTAGTGGGCAATACGTTCTCCATCTATTTTATGAACAATATCTTCCTGTTCATCGCGGCGCTGATCTGCTGCTTCCCAATCGTCCCGTTCCTGCAGAAAAAGCTGGAGGGCAAACGCAGCCTGCAGATCGCACTGGGCATCGTGTGGGGCATTTTCTGTATCGCGCTGCTGCTGATCTCCAGCCTGCTGCTGGTCAACTCCACCGATCGGCCGTTCCTGTATAAACAGTTCTGAGAGGAGGGCATTCTGATGAATAATAAACTGTCAAACAACCTCCTGAAACTCTGCTTCGTAGTATTTGTACTTGGCGCGGTGCTGGTCATATCGGTATTGCTGCTGACGCTGAAGCGCCCGGATTATTCCGAGAACGAAAATCGTGAACTGGCTAAAGTCCCGAAAGTGACATTTAAATCACTGGCCAGCGGCGAGTTCTTCAGCGGACTTCAGCTGTATTACAACGATACGATCCCGGGCCGTGACGATCTAAAAGAGATGGGCAACCGCTTCGTGTCTTATAAAGGCGTGCAGAAAGACGATATGATCATTTACCGTCCTCCTACGAAACGCACCCAGGAACCGGATGATGAATTCGATTATACTCCGGTACCCTTTGTCCCGAATACGCCGCACGATGATGACGAGACGCCCACGCCGGAATTGACCGAAGAACCCACTGAAATGATCACCGAAACGCCCGAGCCGACAGAGTACGTGACGCCTGAACCGGGGGCAACGGAATTGCCCGCGACGGACACGCCGGTACCCACCGCGACCCCGACGCCTACGCCCGCACCCACCAAAACGCCCGCTCCTACCAAGACTCCGGCGCCCACTGCGACTCCCGATGTGGACAATGACGTTCAGTATTATGACAACGATGGCGCCGTCGTATACAAATGGCGCGGCATGGAATTGTACGGTGGTTCTAGAAAATCGATGGCGAAATATGTTGCAGCAATGGAACATATTAAAAGCGTTTGCCCTGATCTGAATGTATACAGTATGACGGTCCCGATCGCATCGATGTACTATCTGCCGTCGTCCCTTCAGTACAGCGCGGATGAACAACTGAGAGAGCTCCGCTATCTGCAGGGGCTGTTTGCTGCGAATAATGTGGTGAGAGTTGTTGACGCATATGAGGCGCTCAAACCCCATGTGGACGAAGATATTTATTACCGCACCGACCATCACTGGACGCATCTGGGTGCGTACTACTGCACGAAAGCATTCGCGGAGAAGGCCGGAGTACCGTATACGGATATTTCGCAATATACCGCTAAATCCCGCAACGGCTTTGTCGGGTCGTTCTATTCATACTTTAAAATGTATGAACTAAAGAACCATCCGGAAACGGTCACTTATTATATTTCTCCGCACGTAGCGCAGTGCACTGCGTCGTATTATAATCAGGAGACTTATAAACGCCAGTCCGATCTGGAAGGCCGTATCTACTTTGAAGAACTGGAAACGCGGTATACGTACAGCATTCCGTCGTACTTCGACGATGTTATGAGCATCACTACCGGTGTGGCAGGCAACGGCCGCGCGCTGCTGATCATCAAGGACAGCTACGGTGATCCGATCCCGTCGTTCCTGCTGGGCAGCTTCGATAAGATCGTTATGATTGATCCGCGCTATTTCAAACTCAGTTTTTATGATCTG
>CACZOW010000240.1 GCA_902782885.1 uncultured Ruminococcus sp.
AAAAGGGATACCGCAAATGCTTCTGGCGGTATCCCAAATTGCATGATGTGAGAAATCAGGATACCGCCAAACTCCGAAGCGGTATCCCGAATTGCACAATGCGAGAAAAAGGGATACCGCCATACTCCGAAGCGGTATCCCGAATTGCACGATGCAAGAAAAAGGGATACCGCCAACGCTCCTGGCGGTATCCTGAACTTAAAGATATATAAGATAGGGATGCCGCCAACGCCCCGGGCAGCATCTCAAATTTCAATATTTGAAAAATAGGATGCCGCGATGGAAATTATAAAATTCGCGGCCGATTCACACGCGCAAGAAGGAGGCCGCTCCTCACTGCCCGTGTGGATCGCGGCCGGAATTCGTGTTACGGCAACAGGCCGCACCGCATTGTAACATAGCGCAAAACATCTCTTGCATTTTTAATATCATTATGATATCATATTGATATAAGCAAAGTCGGCTTGACACAAGCAGCTCAATACCGACAGTATACAAGGAGGACCCGACATGAAAGAAAACATCCTCACCCGCCGCAAGGGCGGCATGACCGCGATGGTCATAATCATATTCGTAAACCTGTTGGCGCTCGCCATGACGATCTACGGCGGAATGCGGCTCGGAGAGAGCCCGATCACGTTGACGATATTCGTACTGGGCGTCGTCATTCTGTGCGTGGGCTGGATACCGTTCCTGGGGCTGAAGATATTGCGGCCGCAGGAAGCGCTGGTGCTCACGCTGTTCGGAAAGTACGCGGGCACGCTGAAGGGCGCGGGTTTTTACTTCGTGAGCCCGTTCTGCGTCGCGGTCAATCCCGCCGCCGGCACCCGCCTCAACCAGAGCGGCGACGTTAAGAAGGACGCCGACACGCCGGCGGCCGCCGCCATGGCCGCGGTGGGCAATCTCCCGCTGAACCTGCCCGTTGACCGCCGCATCTCCCTTAAGATCATGACGCTCAACAACTCGCGGCAAAAAATCAACGACTGCCTGGGCAACCCGGTGGAGATCGGCATAGCGGTCATCTGGAGGGTCGTTGACACCGCGAAAGCCGTGTTCAACGTTGACAACTACAAAGAGTACCTCTCCCTCCAGTGCGACACTGCGCTGCGCAATATTGTCCGACTGTACCCCTACGACGTAGCGAAAAACGTGGACACCACCGGCGACGGCATTGCCGACGAAGGCTCGCTCCGGGGCAGCAGCGAAGTGGTGGCGGCGCGCATCAAAAACGAGATCCAGAGCAAAGTGGCAGACGCGGGGCTGGAGATCATCGAGGCGCGCATCACGTACCTGGCGTACTCCACCGAGATCGCGGCGGTGATGCTGCAGCGGCAGCAGGCGTCGGCGATAATCGACGCGCGCAAGATGATCGTTGACGGTGCGGTGGGCATGGTGGAGATGGCGCTCGACCGGCTCAAGGCCAACAGCGTGGTTGAACTGGATGAGGAGCGCAAGGCGGCAATGGTATCCAACCTGCTGGTGGTACTCTGCGGCAACCAGAACGCGCAGCCGGTGGTCAATTCCGGCAGCCTGTACTGATGGCCTTCCCCGCCGGCACGCCCGGCAGCGATACGGAGAGCGTTGACAACGCCTCCAAAAAGCAGGTCCCGCTCCGCCTCTCAAAAAGGCTGTACGACGAGCTGGCCGCCTGGGCCGCGGACGATTTCCGCAGCGTCAACGGCCAGATCGAATACCTGCTCACCGAATGCGTAAAAAAACGCAAAAAAAGCGGCGCGGAGGATCGCTGAATCCCCGCACCGCAAAATACACCGCCGCCTGCACGGTCATGCTCCGGCCGTCACGGCTCCAGCGGCACCATCTGATATTTTACAGCATGCTCATACTGGCCGGTCGCTTCAATAAAGTGGCCGGTCACTTTTACATAGAAGACCGCGAAGTAAAGCAGCGGCCTGCCGGTTTCCGGGTCAATGTCGAACGGCAGATAGCCGCCATCGAGCAGCGCGTAGAAGCCTTCTAAGCTCACTCCCCCGGCGAGCATTCCTCCGTTCGGATCAAACACGTCCACATATTCGATCTCCCCGCCTTCGATAACGTCGAGTTCAAAAGGCTGACTGACGCTGATGGCCATAGCTTCCACTTCCTCCTTTTTATAGTAATCGAGATATTCGGTCATCCAGTCCTCTACCAATGTAAATGAGAACGGGCCGTCAAGGACCATCTGTTCCCCGTTGAAGGTATAGCGCTCACGGACGATATGGCAGTAATTCCACGGTTTGCCTTCCTGATGGACTTCCAGGAACGAGTAACGCATCGTCAGGAAGAACATGTTGAGCGGATCGTCATCCGGCACCGGCGTTGCTCCGGAAGGACCCGGGGTGACAACGGGACCGGAGGTGCGGGGCGGCGTCGCGGGAGCCGGCGTGCTGTATTCCAGTTCCGGTATCGAATAGTGATCGAA
>CACZOW010000241.1 GCA_902782885.1 uncultured Ruminococcus sp.
CCGAACTGCTGTTCATACAACAGTCCGGGTTTCACTTATAGCCAACCTTTTCAGACAGATGCCCAAATGGTTTTAGATTTAAAACTATCTTATGAGCACCCGTCTAAGGCGCCGGGTGGTATAAAAAACTAAATAATGAATATATTTATCCAAAATCAAGCTTGAACCAAGCCTGCACGAACCAATTTCAGGCACTTCAGGCATCCCCGCGCTCCAGGCACGGTGATGCAGACCGGATCGGTAAAAGCGACGCTTTTGACCTCCGCTTTTGACCGCGGATTTTGGCCCTTTTATTTGCCCCCCGCCTGTGGTATTATATCTGCACAACGACCGGCTCGCAACGCGGGGATCACACGCCGCGCGGAGATCACACGCACCGCAGGCAGGGGCAGAAAGCAGACCGGGACAGAAAAAAGGAAATACCGTATATGAACGCAATAAATAAATTATTCAGGAAATATGTCGTTGACCTCCCGAAAGAAGGCAAGGTGCAGCTGGTGCGGTCGCTGGCGGTGGGCGTTATCGCCACGCTGGTGGACATGGGCTCGCTGGTAGTGATGAAGGAGTGGCTCGGGCTCAGGAATCATACCGTGATTGCCGCCACCATCGCGTATATGCTGGGGCTGGTCACGAATTATCTGTTGTCCACGTTCTGGGCGTTCCGCGGCCTTAACACCAAAAAACGCGGCGTGGAGTTCGCGGTGTTTGCCGTCATCAGCCTGATCGGACTGGGCCTCAACAATCTGATCATCATGCTGTTCGAAAAAGTTCTGGGCCCGCGTCAGGTGTTCGGCGCCTGGCTCAACGCGGATAAATATTATATAATCGGCAAAGTCGTTGCCACCGTGGTGGTGTTCGTGTGGAATTTCGGCATGCGCAAACTGCTGCTGTACCGGGGCAAACCCGCCGCGAATGACGGCGACAATGCCGTTGCCTCCGCGCCCGCCGCGAAGGACGGCAGCGACGCAGACGTCAATCCGCCCGCCCCGTAAGATGGCCCTGCGACTCGAGACCGGTAAAATCCAGCTGACGCAGCGCCTCGTACACCGCGATGGCAACAGAATTTGAAAGATTCAGCGACCGCAGCCGCGCCCCCATCGGGATGCGGAGGCAGCGCTCGTAATTGGCCGCCAGCAGTGGCTCCGGCAATCCGTGCGTTTCCCGCCCGAACACCAGATAATCACCGTCGCGGAACTGCGCGTCCGTGTAGCGCTTTGACCCTTTCGTGGTAAAAAACCAGAACCGCGCCTCCGGCCCCGCCGCCGCGCGCACTTCGTCAAAATTCTCGTACAATCGCACGTTCAGCTCCGGCCAGTAATCCAGCCCCGCGCGCTTCATTTTGCGGTCATCCAGCTCGAAACCCAGCGGTTTGACCAGATGCAGATGCGCGCCGGTGCACGCGCAGGTGCGGGCGATGTTGCCCGTGTTCTGCGGGATCTCCGGCTCCACCAGAACAATGTTCAATAACATATACTTTTTCCCTTGCACCTTGCCATTTTCAATTTGCCATTTGCCATTTGCACCTTGCCATTTTCAATTTGCCATTTGCCATTATAACTTTTGTGCCAGCTTCGTCACCGGACTTTTTTTGATCTTGACCGCTTTGAAGCGGCACAGCTCCTGGCAGCAATAGCACCGGATGCATTTATCCAGATCCGCTTTGGCGCGTTTGCCCTTCTCCACCGTGATCGCCTTCACCGGGCAAAGGCGCGCGCACTCGCCGCAGCTGCGGCACTTTTTGGTGAACACCGGCTTGGGTTTGACCATTTTGCTCATTATTTTGCCCAGGAAGCCGTCGGAAAAATGCAGGCGGGAGCAGTCGTCGTTGTACTTCACCACAAATCCCGCGAGGCGTTTGCGGGCGTCCGCAAGGGCAATATTGCCGCATAATTCCACTGCGTCGATACTTTCCGGCATCAGGCCGCGGGCAATTGCCTCCTTCGCCATGGGCACGCGCTCCGTGCGCGCGCCGATCAGGTCGAGGGCAACGCGGTCCGTCTCGAAGGCATTGTCCCCGCCGATGAGCAGCCCCGCCTCGAAGGGATCGCCCGCGGTGGGGCCGTCTTTGTGCATGCCCACCACGCCGTCGATGATGGAGAACGCCGGCTTCACGGACAGGAAAATATCTATGACCGTATTGGCAAAAGACGCGTAATCCGGCATTTTGAAGTGGTACTCCGCCTTGCCGATGCCCGGGATCGCGCCGAACATATTTTTCACCGCGCCGGTGTATACCATCATGCCGTGGGTCTTGAGTTTGGCGAGATTTATGACCACGTCCGCTTCGGCGAGCGGCGTCAATATCTCCAGCGTCTTCATGTACATGCCGTCCGGGTTGTCAACTTTCGTCACGGACAGCTCGTAGTTCAGCTCCGCGCCCGCGGAAAGCGCCGCTTCCTCGATGCCGGTGCCCTTGTAGAGTCCTTTAAGTATAGCTTTATCGTACACGCCGCCGGGGCTCTCGCACACTATGACGCTGCCTCCGGCCTCGACGCAAAGCTCCACGACGGCGCGCAGGACCGAAGGGTGGGTCGTGGCCGCCTCTTCAGGCTTGCGTTTTGCCACCAGATTGGGCTTTAAAGCCACTTTCGTGCCGGGGGCGACTAATTTACCGATCCCGCCGCAGGCGTCGAAAATGGCCTTTACCGCCGTTTTTACGGCATCGTATTCATATGACGCACAACTTTCTAAAACAACCATATATCTCCTCCGCTGCGGCTCTCAGCGCCTTGCCGCGATGACTGATGCTGTTCTTCTCCGTATCGCTCAGTTCCGCTACTGTGAGGCCGCGTTCCGGCAGAAACATTACCGGGTCGTAGCCGAAACCGCCCCCGCCGCGGCGTTCGAAGGCGATGATGCCTTTCAGATCACCCGCGGTCTCCGCGCGCACCCGCGACTCAAAACCGGCGCCGAAACGCAGAAGTGCGGAAATGTGGCATTCGAAGCGGGCGGTGCGGCGTTCGGTTGGCACCCCGGCGAGGTTTTTGAGCAGGAGGTCGACGTTGTCCGCGTCCGACGCGTCCTCAAAGCTTCCCGGAGCCGCCGCGTACCGTGCCGAATAGATCCCCGGCGCGCCGCCCAGCGCGTCCACGCACAGCCCGGAGTCGTCCGCAATGACGCACACAGCTCTGTACCCCGCGGCATAGCCGCGGAGCGTCTCACGGGTCAACATATAATTCTCCAGTGCGCTTGCTTTGATATATGCGTTGGCGGCAAAACTGTCGCCGTCCTCGGGCGGCGCACAATACGCGCTTCCGGTCAGCTCCGCCGCCTTCTTCTGGGACAACACGTCCACCGCGCCCTCCGGGAAGAGATCGCCGAAGATGCGGGCAAACTCGGACAGTTTGTGGGCGTTGCCCGTGGCCGCGATGATCAGGAGGCGCTCCGGGCAGTTGTCCGCGGCGCTCACTTTTTGATCACCTTGCCCAGGATCGAATTGATCTTAATGGGTCCGATGACGCGGCTGTCGGTGCTGTGGTTGCGGTTATCGCCCATCACAAATACCTCGCCTTCACCGATCACCCAGGTCCGGCCGATCCATGTGCTGTATCTCGGCACTTCCGCCGGATTGACGTATGTTTCATCCAGCAGCACGCCGTTGCGGTACACACCGTCTTCCTTTATTTCGATAGTGTCGCCGGGCAATCCGATCACGCGCTTGATCCAGTATTTATGTTCCAGACTTTTCTTGGTAAATTTCAGCGTGATCACGTTGTACTGGAGCGATTCTTTGATCTCTACAAAAAAGTTGCGGTGCGTCTGGGCACGGTCGAATACCACGATGTCGTTGTATTTGGGCTGCGAAAAGAAATACGGCGCGCGGGAAATGAACACGGTCTGGCCGTCGTGCAGCGTCTTATCCATGGAGCCGCCGGATACCTTGCTGATCCGGAACAGATAGGCGTTGATGAATATCGCCGCCAGAAACGCAATCGCGATCGTAAGCACCCAGCTGAGGATCTCGCGCCCCACGCTCTTCACCTTCTTTTTTCTGCCGCTTTCGCCGGTTTCGCCGGGCTCGGTCTCTTCTGCCGTTTCCGCGGCGTGTTCCGTTTCTTTGTCCAGCAGTTTGTTAAGCCAGACGCGGTTGGCGTCCACCATATCTTCGGAAGTCCGGACGGCGTCCTGAGCCTCCTCCGCGGCGGCGTCAACGGCGTTGTCCGCTATTGCGGCAGCGCCCTCCGCGGTGTCAACGGCGTTGTCCGCCGCTTCCGCGACCGCCCCGGCGCCTTTTTCCGCCGTCTCCGCTACGGCGCTCGCGACTTTTTCTATCTCAACTTCTTCCGCGTCCGCGTCAAAAAACTTTTTTTCACTCATTTTTTATCCTTTTCCTTCCTGGCGTTGTCCCGCAGCGAGCGGATGCAGCCGCAATACTTCTGCCGGTACAGCCCGAGTTCCCGGGCCTCCTGCTGACCCTGCCGGAATCCCGGCCGGAAATCTATATATATGAATCTCAGTCCGTAACGCGCCGACGTTTCTTCGCATACCGCACGCAGCAGCGCGTGGTTCTGATACGGGCTCACGAACAGTGTGCTGGTGAACGCGTCGTAGCCGTGCGCCGCGGCGTACTTCGCGGTAATGTCCATGCGCACCCGGTAGCACATCCCGCAGCGCATTTCGTCCGGTTCGCCCTGTATCTGCGCGATTCCGTCCGGACGCGTAAATTTTTCCCACGCCGCCTGATCGAAGTACGGCAGAAAATCCACTTCCAGTCCCTTGTGATCCGCGGCCCGGGCGGTGCTTTCGGCGCGCCTTAAAAACTCGTCGTAGGGATGGATGTTGGGGTTCGCAAAAAGACCGTGCAGCGGCGCCTCCGGGTACACGCGGCGGAATTCGTCGATGCAGAACAGGCTGCAGGGACCGCAGCAAATGTGCATAAGCGTATTGCCCCGGTATGCTTCCGGTACGGCGGCGTCAATGCTGTTTATATTGTCAATTTTCGTCTCAATCATCGTTTATTTATCCTTCGGGCCGCTCACACGGGCTGCGCGGTCAATTGCGAAAAACTGTGCGCTATGGCGATCGCCAGTGCATCGGCGGCGTCGTCCGGCTTCGGGACACTGTCCAGTTTGAGCATCACTTTTACCATCTGCTGGACCTGCTTTTTCTCCGCGCGGCCGTAACCCACCACGGTCATCTTGACCTGCAGCGGCGTGTATTCAAATACCGGGATGCCGTATTCGGCGAGCGTTTCCACCGCCACGCCGCGGCCCTGCGCCACTTTGATCGCGGTGGTGGTGTTGCTGTTGAAGAACAGTTCCTCGATCGCCGCCGCGTCCGGTCTATATTCGCGGATCAGGTCGGACAGTTCGTTCCGGATCGCCAGCAGACGCTGCGTGAACGGCATGCCCGCGGGCGTTGACACCGCGCCGTATTTGACCATCGAAAGCCGGTTGGCCACGCTGTTCACCAGCCCGTAGCCCGTAATGGCGAAGCCGGGGTCAAGGCCCAGGATCAACATTGTCCGCCTCCCTCGCCGTCAAACAGCGACAGCCGCCGGTCGGGTTCCGCGCTCCGCCCGTACGCGTCCGCGGGTGCGTCGTATCTGATGCCCAGGTGCTTGTACGCGAGCGGCAGCACTACCCGGCCGCGGGGCGTTTTGTTTATGAAGCCCAGCTGCAGCAGGTACGGCTCGTAAACGTCCTCTATGGTGGTGGCGTCTTCACCCGTTGCCGCCGCCAGCGTGTCCAGGCCCACGGGGCCGCCGCCGAACTTGCCGATCATGGTAAGCAGCACGTTGCGGTCTACGTTGTCCAGCCCCAGTTTGTCCACGTCCAGCATATCCAGTGATTCCCGCGCCACGTGTTCGGTGATAACGCCGTCCGCCCGTATCTGCGCGAAGTCACGCACCCGGCGCAGCAGGCGGTTGGCAATACGCGGCGTGCCCCGCGACCGCATGGCGATCTCCCGTGCGCCGCCGTCGTCTATCTCGACTTTAAGTATCCCGGCGCTGCGGCGGACAATGCGCGAGAGTTCATCCACCGTGTACATCTCGAGG
>CACZOW010000242.1 GCA_902782885.1 uncultured Ruminococcus sp.
AGATGGTGACGTCACCGTGATTTGTGAGATCAAAAGCGCGGAGGAGCATCCGGCCGCTGCGGCACCGGCTCACATTCTTCAGGCGGCCGTGTACGCGTTTATCGAATCGCGCGGCTTATCTAACGACGCAAAAATTCGCATTGAAATAATATACGGACTTTACTCAGATCACGATTCTCTGCGCGTGTTCTCTTTTGACGAAACGGCGGAAAGCGTATCCGGTCTTGTAAAGCCGCACGCTGTCCGTTACGGAAGATTCGTCCGGTTCAATAACGAGCACAACGCGCGATTGCAGGAGCAGCTTGCGGCTTTGCCGTTCATTTTCAGTGACTTCAGAGAAGGGCAGCGCAGATTGTCCGTCAACGTATTCAACACGCTGAATTCCGCGGACGGCAGCGTTTTGCTTTGCCAGGCGCCGACGGGTATCGGAAAGACCGCCGGCACGCTTTATCCGGCCCTGAAGGCAATGCGCTTTACCGACGGAGAAAAGTCCGCGATATTCTACTTCACTGCCCGCGGCGAGGGCGCCCGTCCGCCGGCGGAGGCGCTCAGCCTGGCCGCAGATTCCGCGCCGGAACTGAGATATTGCATACTTACCGCGAAAGAGAAAATGTGTTCTTTTGAAGGCGCACGGGGTATTGACGGCGCGGAACGCGAATTCAGATGCGATCCGGTAAACTGCGCCGCCGGCAGAGAACACTACGACCGCGTTGACGCCGCTATCGGAGAAGCGCTTTGCAGCGACGCGCGCTGTTTTGACCTGACCTTCGTCAGAACACTCGCGCGGAAACATTGCGTCTGCCCATTCGAACTTATGCTGGACCTGTCTGAATTCTGCGATGTGATCATCTGCGATTACAATTATCTGTTCGATCCGGAGAGTTATCTCAGACGGTATTTCGAAGGCAAAGGCGGTCAATACTATTTCCTTATAGACGAGGCGCACCAGCTCCCGGACCGCGTGCGGTCAATGTATTCCGCGTCTCTTTGCGCGGATGATCTTGAACGCGCCGCCAGGGGGAAAAAGCGCAAGCGGATCGGCAAGATCTGCGTCAGGACCGCGCAAGTTTTTGAGGATATTTTTGAACAGGGGACAGACCCCATGCTTACAGACTCCGTGCTTACAGATCCGGTGTCTGCCGGCACGGATCAGGCTGAAACAACGCCGGAAAACCGTTTCCCGAAAACGTTCCTGTCGCAGCTGGAACAGTTCTGCGACGCCGCCTCCGAATACCTCGAAAACAGTGAGGACGAAACGCTGCGCCTTCTCTATTTCGACGTTCTTCACTTCATGCGCATGCACGAGCTCGCGGCGTCGGGGGGATTTAATTTAAGAATGACCGGAGAAAGCGGTCACCGCACCGCGTCAGTCGTGTGCATTGACCCGGCCCAGATCATACCCGGAAAATGCGCCCTCGCCAAAGGGACCGTGCTGTTCTCCGGGTCGCTGTTGCCCGCGCCGTTCTATGCGGATCAGCTGGGATTCCCCGACGCGCCTTTCGTACAGTTCGAATCCCCGTTCCCGCGGGAGAACCTCCTGGTGCTCTCCGCGACCGGCTACGATACGCGCTACAAATACCGCGCGGGATCATACGGGCGCCTGGCATCGTTCATCGAGCGTCTGGGCACGGCGCTGGGAAAGGGCAACTACATCGTATATTTCAATTCATACTCCTACCTCAGATCCGTGCTGGAACTGCTTTCGGAAAGCTTCCGGGATCGATACGTGGTCGAGCAGCCCCGCGGCGCGGACCCCGCGCTGAGGAAGGAATTTCTGGACGGTTTCGGGCCGGAGCCCAATACGTTGCACATCGGTTTTTGCGTGCTGGGCGGCAACTTTTCCGAAGGCGTCGATCTCCCGGGCTCGCGGCTCTCCGGAACGGTCATCGTCGGCACCGGTCTGCCGCAGGTGGGGGACAATACGGAACTCATCCGCGCCTACTACGATTCTCTGGAACCCGGCTCCGGCTACAATAACGCGTACTTTTACCCCGGCATCAATAAAGTGATCCAGGCCGCCGGCCGCGTTATCCGCACCGGTTCCGACCGCGGTTTCGTGCTGCTGATCGACCGGCGCTACCGGTTCTCCGATCACATGAATGCGCTGCCTTATTCGTGGCGCCCCGAATACTCCGCGGACGAGCAAAAAATCATTGACAGGATAGTTGCTTTTATCTCTGAAATTTGATAGAATAAAGGTGATTGGTGCTGAACCGATCTTGCGCACAGAAAGGTGGGTCACGAATTGCCGGTAATCAAATATGATGAACTTTTTGACGGAGACTCATTCGTAAAAACTCTGGTACTGGCGCGGGGCGACGGATACGGCGACGCCTCCGCGGACAGCCTCGTTACCGGTTACGGAACGGTGGGTGAGCGGCTGGTGTTTGCGGCCGTTGACGAATCGTCCGGCACAGGAGCGCTGCATGGCAGGAACTTTTCCGACAGGGTCGTTCGCACACTGGAGGCCGCGGTCGTGCACGGTGCTCCTTTTATTTTGTGTCTCGGCGGCTCTTCAATTGACATTTCCCGCGGCGCACGGGCGCTTGTCGCTTATACCGGGCTCATCAACGCGCTGAAACGTGCCAAAGGCCGCGTACCGCTTATCTGCGTCGCCGGTTCGGACTGTATCGGAATACACTCCGCGCTGGCTTCCATGTGCGATTTTGTTTATATTTGCAGAGACGACACATATTTCGGCGCGGTATCCGCCGCCGCGGTCAAAGCATTCACATACGGTGAACCCGATGCGAGATCGGTCGGGGCATCCGTTCCTCGCGGAATTGCCGCCGCAGGCAATTGCGAAAAAATAGCCGGAGTCTTTAAAGATACCGCCGCACTCCGGGACGG
>CACZOW010000243.1 GCA_902782885.1 uncultured Ruminococcus sp.
CCTTTCTCGCACTTCAGAGGCGCTTCGGGAAGCTTAAGAGGCGCTTCAGAGAGCATCAGAGGCGCTTCAGATAGATTTCAATGGACTCCCGGACGTTGATTCATGCATCTGACCGGTCAGAGAAGGCGCCCGACGAGGATAAAAATTGACAAATCGCAAATTTTATCCAATTTCCTGGTAAAGCAGTATGTTGAGAAGGCGCCTTGAGCCGGCGCCAGGTCAGTCGATGCCCCGGAGCCGGCACCCGATCATGCGATGTCCCGAATGATCATCGCTTGTCGAAAATAAGCCGGTCAGCATCGACGTTTCACGGAATCCGGAATAGTCGCGTAAAACATATAATGTTTTTACATTATTGACGAGTTGTGGTATAATCAACAAAATATTGACCGGGCGGCGCTCTTGCGGCTTTCCCCGGGACAATATTTATTCCGGGAGGTCACTTAGCATGAAAAGATCCGACTACCTCAGCTGGGACGAGTATTTTATGGGCATCGCGCTGCTTTCCGCACGCCGCAGCAAGGACCCTAACACCGGTGTGGGCGCCTGCATCGTAGATAAAGACAACCGCATTCTTTCGCTGGGATACAACGGTATGCCTTTCGGCTGCTCCGACGACGAGTATCCGTGGGAACGGGAAGGCGAGCCTCTGGAAACCAAGTATCTGTACGTATGCCATGCCGAACTCAACGCGATCCTGAACTACAACGGCGGCTCTTTGCGGGGTTCGCGCGTGTATGTGACGCTGTTTCCGTGCAACGAATGCACCAAGGCAATAATCCAGAAGGGCGTTGCCGAAGTAATCTATCTGAGCGACAAGTACGCGGGCACGGATTCCACGCTTGCGTCAAAACGGATGCTGAAGAGCGCGGGAGTAAAAGTCCGCCAGTACCGGCCAAGCGGCAAACAGATTGATTTAACGCTTTGAATATAGTAAAATCATAAAATGCGGCATAGTATTGCTGCGGAAATGCTGGAATCACGGAAGGAATGTATCATGAAGATCATTGTAACAGAAAGCATTGCAAAAGAAGGAATCGATTTTCTCAGGGAGGCCGGGTTTGAAGTTGATGTAGAGTTCGGTATTGCCGGCGATGACCTGCTGAAGATCATTGATCGCTACGACGCGCTCATCGTGCGGAGCGTGACGAAGGTAAACGCGGAACTGCTGGACAAGGCGGTAAACCTTAAGGTCGTCGGACGCGCGGGCAACGGCGTGGACAATATCGACCTGAAACTAGCCACACGCAAAGGCATCATCGTGGTCAATACCCCCGAAAGCAACACTATGGCGGCTGCAGAACTGGCGATCACGCTTTCGTATGCCATCTTCAGAAACCTGGTGCAGGCGGTCTCCGCAGGCCGCGCGCACGATTTCCGCCGCGGCAGATTCATGGGTTTCGAACTGGACAGCAAGACGGTGGGCATCATCGGTCTGGGCCGCATCGGCAGCATCGTGGCGAAAAAACTCATCGGCGCCGGTATGAACGCCATCGCATACGATCCTTATATCAGTGACGAACGTTTCGTTAAGCTCGGCGTCAAACGCGCGCATACGCTGGATGAGCTTTTAGCGGTATCCGATCTGATCACTATCCATACACCCAAGACACCGGAAACGATCGGTATCCTCGGAGCGGCAGAGCTCGCGAAATGCAAGGACGGTGTGCGCATCGTCAACGCTGCCCGCGGCGGTCTCGTCGATGAAAAGGCACTGTACGACGCGCTGGTGTCCGGAAAAGTTGCCGCCGCCGGTCTCGACGTGCTGAGTCCGGAACCGAATTACAATAAAAAGCCGGAAGAGCAGGATTACACCAATCCGCTGCTCACGCTGGACAACTGCATCGTTACGCCGCACCTCGGTGCCTCCACCCGCGAAGCAAACTTCAACGTAGGTACCGCGGTGGCGGAGCTCGTCGCTAAAGCGCTTAACGGCGAGATGGTGCCCGCGGTCAACATGCCGCCCGTCGGCGCGGCCGATATGGAGGAACTGCGTCCGTACCTGACGCTTGCCGAGGATCTGGGCAAGATATATTTCCAGACGGAGAAGACGCCGGTCAAAAAGATCAAGATCAAATACGGCGGCGATCTGGCGGCGGCGGACGTGTCAACGGAATTATTCACGCTCTCCTTCATAAAGGGCTTCTTAGAGCCGATCGTGAAGGACCGTGTAAATTACGTTAACGCTAAAGTCATGCTGGAAAGTATGGGCATTGAACTCGTCGAAAGCCGTACCACCGAACTGGACAAATACACGAACCTTATCACGGCGGATTTCGTCAACACGTCGGGCAAGCAGCTTTCCGTATCCGGTACCGTCTTCGCCAAGAGCGAAATACGTATCGTGGAATTCTTCGGATACAAATTGGATTTCGAACCGACGGACTACGTGCTGGCGATCCAGAACCGCGATGTGCCCGGTATCGTCGGTAAGATCGGTACGGTGCTCGGACTGAATTCCATAAATATTGCGGCCATGCAGTGGAGCCGCAAGATCAGAGGCGATAAAGCTGAGGCTTTTGTCAGCGTTGACCAGGCCGTGGACAGCAATATCATACGCGAACTTGAGGCGCTGGACGGCGTGCTGAGAGTTTCGCTGATCTGCTTTTGATCCGGTTTGCTGAAAACATCGTTTCCGGGAGGAACAGCAGTTTGAAGATAGCGGTTATTTCTGATATCCACTCCAATCTGGCGGCGCTGGAGGCTTGCCTTGAAGACAGCCGTGTCCAGGGCGCGGAAAAGTACGTCGTGCTGGGCGATATCGTATCCGACTGGCACAAACCGAATGAATGCCTCAACAAGGTTCGCGACCTCACAGATCTCGTTATCGCCGGGAACAGGGAACAGTATATGAAATCGGCGCCCGAGATGCTGGACTACTGGATCCTGTACGACCAGTTCTCGTCGCTGCTCTGGACATACCGCCAGCTCACCGCCCGCAATCTGATGTATATCCGCAGACTGCCGGATTGCCTTGTCATCGCCGGCGACAAATATTCCATTCGTGCCGTTCACGGTTCGCCGTTTTCGGCTACTGAACTGTGCTTTAAATCCTCCGGATTGACACCGGTGAGCGAGTGGCTGGACGCGATTGACGAAGATATCCTGCTGTGCGGCCACAGTCACGAGCAGTGGAAATGGGAGCACAACGGCAAGATAGCCGTCAACCCCGGTTCCTGCGGCTCTCATTTCAACAAGCGTCAATGCGCGGAGTACGCGATCCTGGATATATCTGATTCTGTGAGCGTCGACCTGCGTCTGGTCAAGTACAATACGGACCTCAATTTCCAGTCGCTGATGCAGTCTGAACTCTACGAAAAGGCGTACGACTGGGTTTTGATAAATTACCTCGGTATGGTAAAAGGCGAGAACGAACTCAAAAATTTTCTTTCCGCACTCGAGGAGGCGCGCCGCGGCAGCGAACTGGCAGGCTCCGGCCCGATACCCAACGATATATACGCGAAAGTGTTTGAAGAACAGTTCTCGGAGAAGATCAAAGCGTATCTGTTTACAGATTAATATACAAAGCATTTCAGGAGGCATTTTATGAGTTATCGCGGACCCGTGGTGGTCATTGTAATGGATGGCGTCGGACTTACCGACAGAGTTGAGGGCAACGCCGAGAAAGCGGCTTTTAAACCGAATCTCGACCGTATCTACGCGGAATATCAGTGGACGAAGATCAAGGCGCACGGCACCGCCGTGGGACTTCCTTCCGACGACGATATGGGCAATTCCGAGGTCGGTCACAACGCCATCGGCGCCGGACAGGTTTACAGCCAGGGCGCGAAACTGGTCAACGAGTCCATTGAATCCGGCGATATGTTCCGGGCTCAGGGCTGGCGCGAGATCTCGGACAATGTTAAACAGAACGGCTCCACGCTCCATTTCATCGGACTGTTCTCCGACGGCAACGTGCATTCCCATATCAATCATCTGAAAGCGATGATCAGGGAAGCCAAAGCGGAAGGCATTTCCCGCGTGCGCGTGCACATCCTGCTGGACGGCCGCGACGTAGGCGAGACGTCCGCACTGGATTATGTTATTCCTTTCGAAGCCTTTCTGGATGAACTCAGAGACGGCGCTTTTGACGTCCGCATCGCCAGCGGCGGCGGCCGTATGTACATCACAATGGACCGCTATAAAGCGGACTGGTCGATGGTGGAGCGCGGCTGGAACACGCATGTGCTGGGCGAGGGCAGGACTTTCGCGTCCGCGCAGGAGGCGATCGAAACGTACCGCGCCGAGACCGGCTGTATTGACCAGGATCTGCCGGCGTTTGTCATTGCCGATGAGAACGGACCGGTAGGAAAGATCAACGACGGCGACAGCGTTGTCTTCTTCAACTTCCGCGGCGACCGCGCGCTGGAGATCAGCCAGGCGTTTATTGACCCCGAACTGAACACTTTCAACCGCAGATCTTTCCCGAAAGTATGTTACGCGGGCATGCTGCAGTATGACGGCGATCTTAAACTCCCGCCGCGTTTCCTGGTGGAACCTCCCAAAATTTCCAATACTATGGGCGAATTCCTGGCCAAAGCCGGAGTCGATCAGCTTGCCGTAGCCGAGACTCAGAAATTCGGTCACGTTACGTATTTCTGGAACGGCAACCGCAGCGGCAAGTTCAGCGATGAACTTGAAACCTATATCGAAGTAAAATCCGACGTCGTGCCTTTTGAACAGCGTCCCTGGATGAAAGCGGCGGAAGTCACGGACCGCATGATCGAAGAACTGCGCACCGGCAAATACGGATTTGCCCGGGTCAATTTTGCCAACGGCGACATGGTAGGCCACACCGGCAGCTTTGCGGCGGCGCGGGTGGCAATGGAGACCGTTGACCTCTGTCTCGGCCGGCTGCTGCCGGTGATCGACGAGCTGGGCGGCATGGCGATCATCATCGCCGACCACGGCAACTGCGACGAGATGTTCGAGATCAAGAAGGGCAAAGTCGTACTTAACGCGGACGGACGCCCGAAAGCCAAGACTTCTCACACGCTGAATCCGGTTCCCTGTATTTTCTACGACAACACACCGGAACGCGATAAGTATTTCATCAAGGAAGGCAGCTTCGGCCTTTCCAATGTTGCCGCCAGCGCGGTAAAACTGCTCGGTCTGGAACCGCCTGAAGGCTGGGATGAGAGCATTATCGAGTTCAGATAAGAGATGATCCGTTTATCCGGAACGGCGCGCTTATAGTTATTTGATTTAATACGGCACAGTTTCTGATCTTTCGGAAGTCTGTGCCGTATCTTTTTGGTTAAACTGCTTCCATAAGCGGTTCGGCTGCCTGCGTTTCCGGAGGTTCATCTCCGCTTTGGACCGGAGGCAATTCCTGAACGGGCTGAGTTTCACTGACTGGCTGCGGCTGCGGGATATTCTGAGGCGGCGCAGTCTGTACCGGCGCAGCAGCGGGGCGGGTAGAATTGCGCTCATTGGGCTCCGTATAGGTGTAGCGGTCGGCGTAGTCATCGATAAGGTTCATATCCATTATCGTCAGAATGTCGCGCAGTTTGACGGCCTCTGAGCGGGTGAAGGTGATGCCCTTCGTCGACTTCGTCATTTCCCGGTTCCAGTCGCGGATGTCAAGTTTGTATTTTCCGCCGCCCCAGCTGGTCACCGTCATCATACGTTTCCAGCCGGTCGCTTCATTCTGACGCAGTACGGCGAGATGAGCTTTAACGTGCCTTTCCACAGGCTTAAATTCGCTTCGTTCGTTTTTAGAATCCATTTTTCCCAACTCCTTTTGATATTGCGCGCCGTCTGCAGTCCGGCTCCGCAAATTGAATGATACAGTTTTTTTATTTGCCTGTAAACATATTTCCCGGGAAATGGCAATTTAAGAAAAAACCGTTCGAAACGCAGTTCGAACGGTAATGCTACAGCAAAATATTGACGATTTGATACGAATATTTTATCCGGTATTTAAGTAGGCAATTCGTTTTCGCTGTTGTCCGGACCTTGCTCGGGGTCTGACACCCGGCTTAATGCGGCGCCGGCTCTCTGCTTTGACGTTACGAACAGCACGACGGTGTATACGATAAACAGGACGAAGAATATTGCCAACGCTATGAGACAGCCCTTGAACGAGCGGGCGCTCATGTTGAGCAGTAGCAGCAACGGTGCCACCGCCAGCGTGGCGGGGAACTGCGACAGAATAAATATGCTGCTGGTAGGCGTTACATAATCCGGATCGATCTCACGAAGCAGGATCATGCCGTTGCTCGCGGTGCCGGTGAGCGTGCCGAAGTTGACCAGGAACGCTTCGTGCTCGAATCCTTTAAAGCAGCGCCTGCAGATCAGGCGAACGTAGAAGAGCGTGATCAGCGCGCCCGCCGCGCACAGGATGGCGATGACCCAGGCATATTTGGCGACGACCTTGATATCTATTGCCGCCACGCCCGCGATGATCATCATATCGAATGCGAACCCGGAAATGCGGTCCATCTGGTAGTTGTTGATGTACTTCTGCTTTACGACGCGGTGCTTTTCGAAAGCGCGCATCACGCTGCGGATCAGCGTGGCCGCGATGACGCCCCAGATGAAGTTGAAGCCCCAGGCAATGTCGTTGAACAGTTTTACACCGGTCCAGTCGGTCAATTTGGCGAAGAAACACATTATTCCGAAGGATATCGCGTACGCGACGGCAACGAACGCCAGCTGCACGGATGTTTTGTCCACGGATTCGCAGTCGTCGATCTCGTTGCTGTCCTCAAAATCGCTGACC
>CACZOW010000244.1 GCA_902782885.1 uncultured Ruminococcus sp.
CGTTGACACCGACATCAGATCATCGCCCGAACGGATCTTGCTGGTGGCGTGCTTGTCGAAGGCGATCACGGCATCGTCCGGCTCGAAGCCGGAACCGTTGTCCGTGACGCGGATATACTTGATGCCGCCTGCGCGGATCTCCACCGTAACGGAAGTTGCCCCCGCGTCAATGGAGTTTTCCACCGTCTCCTTCACCACCGAAGCCGGTCTCTCAATGACCTCGCCCGCCGCGATCTGCGACGCGGTGAGTTCATCCAGCACGATGATCCTGCCCATAAAATCACTCCATTCGCGAAAGCGCCGTTATTTGTTCTCGCCGCCGGTTTCAGTCTCACCGGTGCTTTCCGGCGCGCTGTCCGCCTTGCGCTTTTTCGACTTTACCACGGCCGTTACGGCGATGGCTGCGGCCGTCGCGGCTACCGCACCGGCGGCAATGATCGCCGCGTTGCGCGCGGCCTTGTCGTTTTTGTTATTGCCGCCGCCCTCCGGCGTGCTGCCGGGTTCCCGCGTCGGCCGGGGCGTGGAGGCGGCAATATCGCCGACATTGTCCACGTACTCAAACTTGTACACCGACGGATCCTGCTGTTTCTGCTCCGGCTCCGCCAGCGTTTTGCCCACCTCGGCCAGCATCGCGACCAGCGCCGCGTCCAGCTGCGACTGGGTGGCATTTTCGTTGTCCAGCAGCGCCGCGACGTTTTTGTAGTTTTCGCTGTTCGAATTGCCGCCCGCCTTCAGGAACTCATCCATCAGCGTGCGCGCTTCCTCTGTGTCCTTGACCGGAGTGCCGTACACTTCCATCTCACCCAGCTGCAGCATGTAGCCGTCCGCGGAAGTGCCCCGCAGTTTCGTGGCCCGCACCATCACGTAGCGCCCTACCGCGCCGCCCGCGTTGCAGCTGTATTCATCTTTGCGTTCTTTCGACTTGGTCTCGGTGGCCACAGTCTGCCAGTTCTTCCGGTCGCTCGACACGGACAACGTGAAATCCACCGGCCAGCAGCCCAGCGGGATCAGCCGGATCTCGTCGACCGCGTACGGATCGCCGAGGTCAACGATGGCATATTCTGTGTACTTGCCGCTGTCCATGGGCCGCTTTACGTCTGAAGTCCAGCCGCTGGCGTAGTTGCCGTCCACCAGGAAATCCGGCCACCAGCCCCAGCTCTTGTACGAGCCGCTGTCCGGGTACGAAGAAACGATCACTGTTTTGGAACGGGCAATGTTGCCGCCCGCTTTATATTTATTGACAACGCTGCCCCGGGGCACGACCACGACATCTTGAATCGAGACCGCGTCGCCCACGCTGCCGTCATCGTTGTACACCTCGATCTCGGCGAGCCGCACCTTATCCCCGTTGAATTCGCTTATAAGGATGCGCACGAACCGCGCCGAGACCGTATCGAACCGCAGCGACGGCACGTTGAGGCCCACGATCATAAAATCTTTCGCGGATGCCAGTTTATACCAGTTCTCCCCGTCGCGGGATACGGCAACTTCAAACTTTTTCGGCATATTCTCGCCGTAATCCACGTCATCGCCCGCGGGGTACAGATCGATCCGGTTGAACGTCACATCCTTACCGAAATCCAGCGTTATCAGGCCCTGCTCCGCGCCCTTCACGGACTGCCAGCCTTTAATGCTCTTGTTGGAGAAGCGCTGGCCGTCGTTGAGGCCGGACATATACCAGCCGCCGGAGCCCAGCGAAGAATCGCAGTACACCTGCGCGTGCAGCGCCAGGTTCTCGCCGGTCTGCGGCACCCATTTGCGCTTTTCGGCGAAGTCAAAACTCTCCGGCAGCCGGAACAGCCGCGCGCCGCCGGCTTTGAGTTCGAAGGTGGCAATGTTGTCCGCGCCCAGCGCCTGGCTGTACACGCCGCCGTCTTCCTCCGAAATATACTCCAGCGCTGTGATCGCGGGGTCAAACTGCAGGCTGAATTCCACCGCTTTGCTGAAATTGTTGTTGACCACCATGCAGTAGTTGCGGCCGCTCTCCCGGTCGCGCATGTACGAAACGGTAAAGTTCTTTTTGGTTTCGGCGCTGTGCACGAAGAAGTCGTCGGGGATCACCGGCACGGAGGTCGTGACGGCCGAACGGCTCACGTACACTTCGAGGCTGTCCAGTTTTGCCAGCACAGGGCCAATATTGTGCACCTCTTTGTTGAGGCGGCAGATGAACTCATATTTGGGATTCGGCACGCCCGTGTAGCTGATGATGCCGTCCGCGAAAGGCTCGGAGCGGTTGTACGGCGTGAACCAGGTAAAGTAGGAAAGCTGCTTCAATCCGAACGCCAGCGACAGATTGATCTCGAAGCGCGTCTCGTCTTCGTTCATGGAACGGAACGCCACGCTCTGCTCCACCGACTGGATGTAGTCCGCGGTCTTTACGCCGTTGGCCAGACCCACTTCCCGCACCGCGTTCAGGTTGTTGTAGAACATGTCCGCATTGAAGGACCCCGCCTGCAGTGAAAACGGATACATGTCGAACATCAGGTACTGCTGCTTCACTCCGGTGGAGGCGCACAGTTTGAGCCAGTCGTCCATCTGCGCCTTGTACATTTCCAGCGAGCTGTACGCGCCGTACGGCAGGAAATTCAGATGCATGTACGAATTCGGATCCAGCGCCACCAGCGCCCGGTATGCATTTATAAACTCGTTGGGATTGTAGGGCTCATCCAGCATGTAATAGCCGTTGGCGCCGGGCACGTTGCGATATTCCGCCACCAGCGCGGCGATCTGTTTGTCGGACATGCTGAGCAGGTTGCCGCCGAACCGGCTGTCGCCCAC
>CACZOW010000245.1 GCA_902782885.1 uncultured Ruminococcus sp.
GGAAGCACTTTGTAAAGCTCCGTCGGTATGGAATAGTGGTTAACTCCCTTTACCGTGAGTTCCCAGAACACCTGCGCTTTCGGAAGATAATCAAATCGTGGTGCCCCGTATCCGCCGGTCCATTTTTCCGGTGAATATCTCAGCCCGTCATATATATCGAAGAAGATCTCCAGTGCACCGGCCGCGGTCTCTTTGGAAAGCGGACCCGAATCCGCCGCCTTGATCCTTAAATATTCTTCCCGGGCGCGCCTGTACCGTTCTTTATAAGATTCCAGTTTCGCAGCGTTGGACGGATCAGCGTAATCCGGATTCCGACTGAGTAAATAATTTACCGCGTCCTCTTCGCTTTCAAACAGTCTTCCGTAGTCGTAATCATCGATATACCCGCGTTCCATGCCCGTGATTATCCTGTCTCCGCAAACAATGCATCCTTCCATTTTGAATTCCGCGCGGATCCGGTCTTTTTCTCCGGAATAAAGCAGCTCGATCTCCTCGGAAGAATAAAGCCGGCGGGAGAACTGCGGCGAATAATCCTGCCATCTGCAGTATTCCTGCAGTTCCTCTTTTGGAACGCCGTATCTGATGATCTCAGTCAGGACTCCGGGCATCGACGTCTGGTCGCTTTCAAGGATCCACAACTCTGATCCGTAGTATCCGTTGTCCCAATCGAAAGGTTCGCGATATCCGAACGCCTTAACAAAATCGTCCGGCAAGTATAGATATTTATACCCGTACCGGCTTCCAAATCCGGAATCATAAAAATATTCAGACTCAGCCTCCGGGCCGTTTTCTTCCGCCGGTTTTTCCGGAATATCCGCGTTTTTCCAGGCTTCATACGCCTCCGGATCCGCTTCGCGGTATCTGACCCACGCGCTGTAATCGGTCATGTAGTCCGGCAGCGGTTCGGCCGTGGGCGCCGGCGTGGCGGTGATCTCCGGGGTAGGTTCCGCCGTCGGTTCAGGAGTCAGTTCGGCCGTGGGCATCGGTGTCTCTGTGACATCGGCCGTAGGCGCAGCGGTGGGTTTGGTCGTGGGAGTCGCGGTATATGTTGGCGGCACCGGCGTTTCGGAGGGCGTGGGCAATTCGGAGATATAATTTGTTGTCTCCGGCGGATCTACCGTACGTTTTCTGCTGTCAATGAACAGATAAATGACCGTTCCCAGCAGCGCCACGGCAAGCACGGCCGCGGCGATCACACCGCCCAGCCGGTTTTTCCGCATTCCTGCCGCAGTACCTCCCGCTCCGGATGCATTCGTGAGTTCCGGAGCGCCGGGCGCGAACATGTCTGCTTCTTTCACCAGATCCTCCGAAATGTCCCGCATACAGTATTTCAGATCTCCGTCATTCATGAACCAAACCCCTCCTTCTCCAGAAACTTTTTGAGGCCGCTTTTCACGCGATTCAGCGTGGAATTCACCGTGCCTTCCGGCATCCCGAGCTTTCGGGCAATTTCAGTTGCCGGCGCGTCGTAATAATAGCGGGCAACAAAAATACGCCGCTTGTTTTCAGGCAGCGTATGCAGATACTCGTTTATAAGCGCGCTGAGCGCCAGTCTGTCCAGCGGATCGTTTTCTGCCGCGGCAATATCTTCCGCAGCCGGTTCCGTTCCGCCCGGCGCCGTCCGCTTTTGCCGGGTGCGTTCTTTGAAGCGGTTGATGGCAACGTTTCTCGCCGTTGCCGCCAGATACGGCTTAAGCTTTTTGGGCGCGTTCTCCCGCCCCGCTTCCCAGACCTTCAGCAGCACGTCGTTCACGCATTCGTCCGCGTCTTCGTCGTTTCCCAGCACATTGAAGGCCACGGTGTGACAATACGCGCCGTACTTGCGTTCAAGCTCCGCTATAGCTTTTTCGTCCCGGCTTTCGATCAGCCTGAGAATCTCGCCGTCGGTCAATCTCCGCACCTCCCTCTACACTAATAGACAACGAACGGCATGCGTTTCTTCCACTTATAGAAAATTATTTGTTCTTGATCTGCTGTGTTTTTCACTGCTTCATCGGCCTGAAAATGAGCGAGAACGCGCAGCGGCCGACAGCGTGTTGTTCCCGGCCGCGTAATACAGCTTAACGATCACGAAACCGGCAGATGGCTGCCTCCGAACAGCGACTGCAGTTCGTAATAAGCGGCCTGCACGACGCTGCCCATCTGATCCGTTGAAGAGCCGGCATATTCGTTGCCGTCCCTGAATCTGACCGACATTCTTCCGCCCATCATCCCGCATACGGCATGATCCTTCCATTTGTCGATCCTGTATTTTCTGATTATCTCATATGCGGGCTCGATGACATCCGCCGAAATAAAGCGGAACTTGCGGTCATTGTTAAAATAGGTCTCATAGATCAGTTTTGAATCCGAAAACTCGTATACCGCGCCACCCTCATACCTCGGAGGATTCGTTGAGGCGTATGAAGAAAAAGAGAACAATTCGGTTTTACGGATCACGGCGCCGCACTTTTCGCAATTATCACCGGTCTGGAGCTCCGCGCCGCATCTGTCGCACGTCCAGCCGGCCGGGGCCTCGATTTTCTCTTCCGGGGCCGGGGCAGCCGCCACTTTTTCGGGGACAGAGACGTTGACCGGATCCGTGGATACGGCGGGACGCGGCTCCAGCTTTCTGCCGCAATTAGGGCAGAACCTGCCCGTGCTCACGAAACCGCATTCGCACTGCTTCTCAACTTTTTCCGGCTTCGGGCTGCCGCATTCCGCGCAAAACTTGCCCAAATTCTCGGCGCCGCAGCAGGCGCAGACCCATTTATTCGGGTCATCGGGCAGTATGTTTTTCGCAGCGGGCGGCGCTGACGGCGCGGGTGCGGCCGCTTTGGTCCCGGGATTCAGCCATACACCCAATCCCATGCCAATTGCGCCCATTCCAATTCCCATCCCCAAGTAAGGACTCCGCGGATCGTATGTTGACTCCGTATGCTCGACGCACCTGCCGGTATTGACGCAATCTCTGATCAGTTCGCCGATCTTCGAGATCGCCGCGCACTGGGGTTTCCAGTAAGAACCGCGGTCCAGCGAACGCTCCACGCACGGTGCACCGCCGACGGAACTGTCGTCAAACGTGAATTTAATAAACGAACTTGAAGAGTAATCGGTCATCTTGAAGGGCGAAGGGATGGACTCGACCTGCGCCATCTCCGCGACGTGGCTGCGGGCAATATAATCGCGCAGCGCGGCCGCCGCTTCGGCGCCGCCGATATTGACCTCATGGACCTCCCTGCCGTCCGCCTTGTCCGTCCTCTCGATAACGAGGGTGCCGTCCGCCTGCCAGGTAAGCGTTTCATTGCCCGACTGCCCGCTTCCGATCGACATTCCGTGGCTCGACCAACTCGACGCGATCCTGATGACCGGCCCGTGTATCTCCGGCATCAAGTCTTCAAGCTTGGGTCCGTCATCGTTCCCGCCGATAAGGCTTAAATTATAATCGAACGCGGTCGGATGTGCGCTTCTGTAACGCGCTTCGGACTCTCCGGTGAGTTCAACGTTATTCAGTATGACAGATGCTTTTATACCGCGCAGCGCAAGGCCGTCCGTGAGCAGGGCGGTGATTTTGTTTTTATTGTCGGCCGAAACGGCGTCTTCAACCTTCCAGCCGGCAAGGTCTCTTCCCAGTATTTCCGCCGCGCCCGCTCTCACCGCGGCGACAAGCTCCGCCTGCGTCGGATATTTGTCCGCGTCGTGATCCGAAACGTACGCGGTCCCGCTCGTGCGCGCTTCATACGTTTCGTCCGCCTTGCTGCCGACGAGAGAAAACGGTCTCGGCGTTCCGAAAAGGATCTTTAATTCCGCCATAATAAAACCTCCCGATCACTCAAAGTATACGCTCCCTGATCCACCTCAGGAGCCCTTCGCAGCCGGCGCGTATCTGGTCGCCGACGCGGTCGAAATTGCCGCTGTACCACGGGTCCTCTATATCTCCCGGCGCGTCCGTAAACTCCCGCAGGAGCCGCACCTTTTCCATACCGCCCGGCGGACAATACCGCGCCAGATTCCGCACGTTGTACCGCTCCATTGCCACGATCAGATCAAAATCGTCAAAATCCGCCCGCGTAATTACCCGCGCGCGTTTGCCGCCGGGATCGATCCCGATGCGCCGGAGATACGCCTGCGCTTCCGGATAGACAGCGCAGCCCAGTTCCTCCGCCGAGGTCCCCGCCGACGCGGCGTCGATAACGTCCGCAAGCCCTTCCCGGCGGACGATGTCTTTAAAGATAAACTCCGCCATCGGCGAACGGCAGATGTTGCCGTGGCACACAAACAAAACCTTAAAGATCCCGCCGCATTCCGATGTTGGCGCCATGATCATTTTGCCCCCGTTTCCGAATCGA
>CACZOW010000246.1 GCA_902782885.1 uncultured Ruminococcus sp.
CCGTACGCCGCAGTCATCGGGGAAGATGAGCGGATGTCCGGCACGCTGTCCGTGAAGAACATGAAGACCGGAGAACAGAAAGTGTTCTGCAACGTGACAGAACTTGCGGAGGCGCTGAAATAAGTTGTTATAAGCCGAATTAATTGAAATTGATAAATTGTTGCGTCGCACGCTTTTCGAGCGTGATGTACGGAAGGAGAGAAGTGTATGGACACTGAACCCGTTAAACGCGGGAGAGGCAGACCGAGAAAGAATCCGCCGCCGACGGTGGTCGCGAAATCGACCATCGTACGTATATCATCTATTGACGGATCCAGAACCGAATACAATAATATCGTGCATTCCAGCCTGAACTACGCGGGCAATAAATTTCCCGGCCCGGGCAGCGTTGATCCCGACGCTTTCCGGCTGAAGGATCTGGATTCTGCCGGGCGGACTCCGGTGATCGTCAATGCCGACGAGGTGGCAAAGAACACGCCGCCCGCCGTGACGGAAGTAAAACGCAAGCGTGGCAGACCGCGCAAAAATCCGCTGCCCGACGCTGATCCCGCCGGGAGCGTCGGGAATGCCGCTGCGCAGCCTGCCGCGGGCGCCGATGGCGTTCCGATAAAGAAAAGACGCGGCAGACCGCCGAAGAACCCTGCGCAGTTTTATGCGTCCAAAGAGGAAAAAGCCGAAGCCGCCGGGGCCGTGGCGGAGGCTGTGATCGCCGCAGCGGCGGATCCTGTTTCCGCACCTGCGAGCGTACCCGTTGCCGACGCGCCCGTTGCCGGCGCGCCCGTAAAACGGCGTCCCGGCAGACCGCGTAAAAACCCGCTTCCCGGAGATTCGGCCATTGTCCCCGGTGAAAGCGTTTCTCAGACTGACGCGGTCGTTCAGAAGCGCAAATATACCCGCAGGACGCCGCAGAGCGATTTGCCGGAGAACGCTTCGACCTCCGAGGGGGAGAATCCGTTCGATTTCAAGGGACCGGGCGTACGGCACGGAAAGGAGATCCGGGTAGGGGATTCCAGGCTGAGCTTCTTCTACATCGTTTTCAAAAATCCCGAAAACGACGGTCTGCTGTTTCCGGATACGATGCATTCGATACAGCATATGCTGAGCGCCGCGGCAAAGGAAACGCACCTGAACAATATCGTCAAAGTGCTCCCGTGCGGCAGCCGCACGGCGTTTGAAGTGGCGGTACTGGATCCGCAGTCGGACTTTGCGAGGAACGCGCTGCGCAAGCTGATGATCACCGCGGCGTACATGGAAAAGCTGCCCGATTCGGAACTGCAGCGCTGCAGCAATCCGCGCTACCACAATTTCGAAGACGCGCACAGAGAAATATGCGACTTCGTTAACACGATGTACGGAGTCATTATCAACTCCCAGACCGGCGACTACTCCTGGTGAGCCGCGCCGGCAACAGTTATTACAGAAACCAACTCACGTTTGATCGGAGGGTATCATGAAAAAAAGAAAGCTACTGACAGACATTTTCACGGTCGTACTGATGGCGGCGATCCTGGTCGTCATCCTGGCGTACTTGAATGTTTTCCCGGGAGAGTACTCGAAAAAAGGCTCGGTCTGCAACATCATGCTGGTCTATGTCGGCATGCCTCTGGCGCTGATCTCCGTGCTGCTGATCGACATGATATTCCCGATAATCGACAACCGCGCCAAACTGTCAACGCCCAAATACCTGATCAAGGTTATCATCAAGGCGCTGCTGTTTGCCGCTGCCATCGTGGTGGGGATCCTGTTCTTCGTTGTGGACTCCTTCAGCAACATGAACGATTTCCTGAAGGTCGGCATATTCTGTGCGCTGTACTTCGCCCAGTTCCTGATCAACCTTGACCCTCCGCTCAAAAAGAAGGTCGTGGACAATAACGACAAGGAAGACGAGTACGAGGATTTCTCCGACGATCTGGATGATTTCGACGACGATGACGACAAATAAATAAGCGTGAGCGTGCGGAAGCGCGGCGCGGTCAATTACGGCATCAAAAAAATCCGTTGACAACGCGCGTCTTCCGTGGTATCATACGCTCCGTGCCGCGGGTGTAGTTCAATGGCAGAACATCAGCCTTCCAAGCTGATTGTGAGGGTTCGATTCCCTTCACCCGCTTTCATAATGTACCCGTAGCTCAGTTGGATAGAGCAACGGCCTTCTAAGCCGTCGGTCGAGGGTTCGAGTCCCCCCGGGCACGTGCAGACAAGGGACACCGCGCAGGTGTCCCTTGTCTGCGTATAGCGGGGACTCGAACCGAGCGTTAGCGAATAAAAGCACACAGGAAACAGGTAACAGGAGCGTAGAAACATGCCGGTGGCATGTTTCAGCGAGGAGGGCCCTTTAAGCGGATCCCTCTTACAGGGAAGTGCGGGATCCGCGTGGGCGAGTCCCCCCGGGCGGTCGCTGAAAGCGAGCGGGGACTCGAACCGAGCGTTAGCGAATAATGGTGTTAGCGCCTCTTTCTCATTTTAAACCATCGTTTTGGGAATAAGTGGGACAAAAAAGGCCGATTCATCATTTTTTGTCCCACTCCGGGCTGCATCTCTGACCTGAAGACAGGGATGATTGACGAAAGAGTGGGACAAAATAAGCTTTGACGACATACTTTGTCCCACCGTTGTCTGTAAGATTCGTCGGATACAGCCTCGAGATGCATCAAAAATGGGACAAAACCGACCGGAGCCCCGATTATTGTCCCACTTTCTGCAAAAAACGCCTTTTAAAATGAGCGAGAAGCTCTGGAAAAATCATTGACCCGAATAAAACACAAAGGCGCGGATCATCCGATAATAATTTCGGGCCTGTGGGAGCTGAAGATCCGCCGGGGCTTGAAAGATAAAATGCGGTCCCAGTCGGCCTTCAGTTGGGAATCGTCCCCGTAGGCCTCGATATACTCAAAAGGTTCCAGATCGCCGACATAACAATTGCCGTCGTCCATTACGACAGACACACTGTCCGGACTGTGGCTCGGAGTATGAATGATCTCCCCGGAAATTCCCAGCTCCGCCAGGAAAGCGCGGCTCTCGGAGAATGAAATGACCGTTGACCGCGATTCGTCCACAGGCACGAACGGGGTCAGTTCCCGCGCAAAAATGTGATCCGACGCATGCACATACGCGCTCTGAACGTCGAGCAGGAGAGGACGCACACCATGTTCCGCCAGTTCGCCGATCAGTCCCATGTGATCCGGGTGATAGTGCGTCGCCAAAACAAATTTAATCTCGCTTAATTTGCGGCCGCCTGCCTTCAGCGCTTTGCAGAAAGCGCGCATTGTCCCCGCATAATCTGTATCGATAAGCAGGCTGCCGATCAGGAAAGTATTCGTGTTTCCGTACTTCAGTTCAGTCATTTGTCCTCTCGCCGCGGGGGTTTTGGTCAAAAAAGAAAACCTCCGTTGCCGCGGTCGACAACAGAGGTTTCCGGAAGATGCCGGCGGCGGGACTTGAACCCGCACCCCATCGCTGGGAGTGGATTTTGAGTCCACCACGTCTGCCAATTCCATCACGCCGACTATCCGCGTCTGGATATCCGCAAAGGTATCCGTCACGACGCGAAGAATATTTTACACTGGCCCGGCCGATTTTTCAAGCGCTTTTTTACGATGGCGCCGTACGGGTGCCGTACGGCACCGGACAGAGTACCGGACAGCACCGGACTGCACCGAACGGAGCGGGGCCCCGGGCGGCGGGCGCATGCGCCGTCAGTATGAGACTGCTTCTACGGTATATCCGGCATCGGCAAGCAGCTTGACAAGTCCGACGTCGTTTGCCATATGCGCGGCACCGACGGCAAAAAACACGGTGCGGCCGCCGGCAATATAC
>CACZOW010000247.1 GCA_902782885.1 uncultured Ruminococcus sp.
GTCAACGCTCCTGCCGGATATTATAAACCAGTAGCGGGCAGGTTTCAATACTTTATTCACAAAAAAGAATAAAACCAGCAATTATTCACGTTTACACGAATATTTTGCTGTTTATTTCATTTTTTGCCCATATTGACAATTAAAAACGGCGAGGGTATAATGGTTAGCGTTGGCTAACTGCCGCGTTGAGGCATATTGTCGACACAATATAAAGATAAAAAAAGAGCTTCGGCTCTTTTATTTGAGGGCCCGGTTAGCTTGCGCTAACCCGCGGCGCTTCACCATTCGGAGGTATATATGTCAATAGTACGATTCGAGAATGTTTCCAGGATCTACAGGAGCGGCGACCACGAACTTCGGGCGCTGGACCGCGTAAGTTTTACACTTGATGAGGGCAAATTTGTTGTCATCCTCGGTCCTTCCGGCGCGGGAAAAAGTACGCTGCTGAATCTGCTCGGAGGGCTCGACAGTCCGAGCGAAGGCACGATCACGGTCTCCGGCGCGGATATATCCAAACTCACGGACAACGAGCTTGCCGACTACCGCGCTTCTGCCGTCGGCTTCGTGTTCCAGTTTTATAACCTCATACCCACGCTTACAGTCTACGAAAACGTCAAACTCGTGTCGGAGATCTCCAAAAACGCGCTGGATGCCAAAGAAATGATCGGCAGAGTCGGATTGCTTGACCACCTGAACAATTTCCCGTCGGAATTGTCCGGCGGCGAACAGCAGCGGATATCGATCGCCCGCGCGCTATGCAAAAACCCGAAGATACTGCTCTGCGACGAACCGACCGGCGCGCTGGACTCCGGGACCGGCGTAATGGTACTCAAGCTGCTGCTGGACATGGCGCGGAATTACGGGAAAACCATCGTAATCGTCACGCATAATCAGAATATCGCGAAAATGGCGGACGTAGTGATCCGCGTTAAAAACGGAAGGATCCGCTCTGTGGAAGAGCAGGCCGCTCCGCTTTCCGCAGACGAGGTGGAGTGGTGATGCTTGTTAGAAAACTGCTCCGTACCGCGTGGAGCTACAAAGCGCAGTTCATTTCGATGATCATAATGATGACGCTCGGGATCGGTATTTTTCTGGGCTTCAATATGGAATGGAAAACTATCGAATACGACGTCGACCGGTTTTTAAACGGCACAAAATATGCCGACTACCGCCTGTATTCTGAAACCGGATTTACCCGTGACGAGCTGGCGCAGATCGCGTCGATAGAGGGCGTTGACGCGGCAACACGGTATCTGTCCGTAAATCTTGAGTTAAAGGGAGACAGCAAAAAAGCGCTTGCTCTCGATGTTTCAGAAAACTTTACCGTGTCGGCTTTCACGCTTATGAGCGGACAACCGTACGAAGAAACCGGCGAAGGCCTCTGGCTGTCCGACAAATTTGCCGCCCGCAACGGCATCGCGGAAGGCGATACGCTCACGCTCGAATTTCAGGGCATGGATATTCCGTGTGAAGTCGTCGGGCTGATCAAGTCCGGCGAGCATATGATCTGCCTGGCCGACAGCAACCAGGTCATGCCCGATTACTCGACTTTCGGATACGCATATATATCCCCCGCCAAACTGGATATAATCCTGCATGAAAAACTGCTGAGCGGTATTGCCGCCGAGCTGCGGAACGCTGGGATCCCGGCCGAGACCGCCGCCGGACTCGCGGAAACAAAATTGACCGAAGAAATGTTCGAGCATGCCAAAAACGAGGTCTTTTCACAGATCAACCTGCGCTCCGGTCTGGGCAAAGCGGAACTGGAGGACGCGGTCAAAGCCAAACTCGGCCGTACTTTAATGGTCGTACCCAAAGAGGATCACGTCGTGTATAAGGAGGCAATGGGCGAGGCCAAGGAAGGAAAGGCAATGGGCTCCATCCTTCCCGTGCTGTTTCTCGCGATCGCCATTCTTACCATGGTGACAACGATGCACCGCATCGCCACCAAAGAGAAAACGCAGATCGGCGTCCTGAAAGCGCTGGGGTTCAAAAACCGGCGCATCCTGCTCCATTACTCGCTCTACGGCCTGTTCATCGGCGTCATAGGCGCGGCGCTGGGCGCCGTTCTCGGATACTTCGTGTGCAAAGCGGTCATGAGCGAAAACGGGATGATGGGGACGTATTTCGACATGCCCGACTGGAGCGCGGCGACCCCGGCATTCTGCTATCCGGTGATCGCCGGGACCGTTGTCCTCCTCGCGCTCATCAGTTTCCTTTCGGTCCGCGCGCAGCTCAAGGGCAGCGCCGCCGACGCGCTGCGTCCGTACACACCGAAGAAAATGGAAAAAACGGCCCTGGAAAAGCTGCCATTGTTCGAAAAACTGAATTTTGCCGCAAAATGGAACCTGCGCGACCTGTCCCGGCACAAAAGCCGCGTCGCCATGACGCTCGTGGGTATCGTAGGCTGCATGGTGCTGCTCGTGGGCGGGCTCGGTATGCGTGACACGATGTCCGGTTTTCTGGACTTATTCGACAACGGCATCTCTCACTACACGACCAAGGTCAATCTGGCGGAAAACACCTCACTCGAACAGGCCCGTCCGCTGATCGCCGCGCTCGACGGCGACTGGGAGAGCTATTCCGGGATAAGCATTGACGGCAGCACCGCTACGCTGGATATCGTTCACAACGCCGGAGGCAGGATCAGCGTCATTGACCGAAAAAACAAACCGATCGATATGCGGGACGACGGCGTTTATCTTTGCCTCCGCCTGGCAGACAAAGCGCGGCCCGGAGATCTCATAGAGTTCTCCCCTTACGGCAGTGAGGAGACCTACCGCGTAAAAGTGCTCGGCTATAACCGCTCGATAATGACGGAAAGCGTTACCATGACCGACCGCTGCGCCGATTCGCTCGGTATCGGGTACAGCGTTTCGGCCATTTACACAGAGAAACGCTCCGATGAGATCCTGCCCTCTGAACTGATATCCGGCAAGCAGGACAAACGCCAGCTGATGGACAGTTTTTCAAGTTTCGTTCAGATCATGGACAGTATGGTGCTGATACTGGTGATCGCCGCCGTGATCCTCGGCATCGTGGTGCTGTATAATCTCGGGATCATGAGCTACGTCGAACGCTCGAGGGAGCTGGCAACGCTCAAAGTGCTTGGCTTCCGAAGCAAAAAGATCGGAAGGCTGCTGATCTCCCAAAACATCTGGCTGACAGTCATAGGTATCGTGCTGGGGCTGCCCGCGGGCGTGGGAGCGCTGCAGTGGATGTTGTCCGCACTGGCGGCGGAGTATGAGATGAAGCTGATGCTCGGTCCGCTGACGTACTGCGTTTCGATCCTGCTTACGTTCGGCGTCTCGCTTCTGGTAGGCTGGATGGTCGCCCGCAAAAACCGGAAGATCGATATGGTCGAGGCGCTGAAGAGCGCGGAATAACGAACGGGCAATAAAATGCCGGCAGCTTTCGTGAGCGCTGTTCTCACGTTCGGCTGCCGGCTTTTTTGCGGGACTTTCACAGTCCCTTTTATTGAATTTTATGCTTATTTCGCGCTGCGTTTCTTAACGATCACGACCGCCGCCGCCACTGCCGCCGCTGCCGCCGCGATGCACGTAACCAGCAATACGGTGGTCAGCGTTTTGTTAGCGTCGCTTTCATTGTTTTTGGTCTCGCCTCCGTTGTCATCCGGTCCGGGTTCCGCCGCCTCGGCGTCAGACGTGAAGGCAAACGTGAATCGTCCGCCCGGCGCCGCGTCGCCCTCGGTGTACACGGTCATGATATCGCCGTCGGTAAGGTTGTTGTCGCACCACTTGAAGCCGAAGTTGAGCGGATCGCCCGCATTGTCCAGCCCCAGCGCCGCGCGGGGCACGCTGAGCTGCAGCACGTTGCCGCTGACGTTGTACGCCGCCTCGCCGGTCTTTTCCCAATCCCAGCCGCCGCGGCTCTTCTCCACGGTCATGGTCCCGCCGGGAGAGGTGCGGTTGATGATGTACTCAAATTCCTCCCAGTCCGTCGAATTCGCGGTGGCGGCGCCGGTATCCAGCAGGAGCATCATCCAGTTGGCGTCGCTCGAAGCGGTGATGGGGTCAACGGTCTCCACGTAGAAGTAGATGTTGTCGTTGTCAAAGGACACTTTCGCGGTCTTGAAGTCGTTGCGGATCGGATCGCCGGTGTACTTCACGCCCCAGGTCTTGATGTCGCGCGCGTAAGTGTTTTTAGTGTAGTGGTTGTAGGTGACAATGCCCGCGTCGTTCCACTGGTCGTTGCCGCCCGCGATGTCAATGGTCTTCGCCACGGTCTGCACGTTGACCGGCGAGGCGCCTTTGAAGCGGCGGATATTGTCCACCA
>CACZOW010000248.1 GCA_902782885.1 uncultured Ruminococcus sp.
GCGATACCCGTGAACGCGGGCATGCGGACCGTTGCCCTCGGACCCAAAGGCGAACTGCTGATCAACGGCGCCCCCGTCAAACTCAAAGGCGTGAACCGCCACGACACACACCCGGACCTGGGCCACGTGACGCCTCTCAAGGAGACCGAAGCCGAGCTCATCCTGATGAAGCGGCATAACGTCAACTGCATCCGCACCTCCCACTACCACAACGCCCCGCGCTTCTACAACCTGTGCGACTATTACGGTTTTTACGTGGTGGCCGAGACCGACCTGGAGACCCACGGCACGCACCTCGGCGCCTGGGAAGAAGGGCACGACACCTCCCGCATGCTTACTGACGATCCCGCGTGGCAGGCGGCGTATATCGACCGCATGGAGCGCATGGTGGAGCACGAAAAGAACCACGCTTCCATCATTTTCTGGTCGCTGGGCAACGAAGCCTTTTACGGCAATAATCACCGCGCGATGGCCCGCTTTGCCCGCGCCCGGGACGATTCCCGCCTCATCCACTACGAGAGCGGCGCCGAAGCGCCCGAACTGGATATGCTCAGCCGCATGTATCCCTCGCCGGAGTTCGTGCGGGATTACTGCGAAAAGCAGCTTGCTGCGGCGGAGGCGGAGGGCAAGCCGGTCAAACCGCTCTACCTCTGCGAATACTCCCATGCCATGGGCAACGGCCCCGGCGACCTCGCCGCCTACTGGGAGCTGTTCTACAAATACCCCGACGCCATGGGCGGCTGCGTGTGGGAATGGGCGGATCACGCCGTGCGTACCGCGGACGTCAAGTGGCCGATGACCGCGCTCTCCGCGAACCTGCCGCAGTACGGTCCCGCGCGCCGCGTGCCGGAAGCGGGCAAAGGTTCGTTCTTCTCGTACGGCGGCTATTTCGGAGAGTATCCGCACGACGGCAATTTCTGCGTTGACGGCCTGGTCGATCCGGACCGCACGCCCAGCACCGGCCTTTTGGAGTACAAGCAGATCCTATGCCCCGCCGAGATCAGGTACGACCCCGCCGCGCCGCGCCGCTTCACGCTCATCAACCGCCTGGATTTCCTGGACCTGGCCGAGGCAGTGACGATCTGGTACCGGGTGCATTGCCAGAGTGCGGAACTGTGCGAGGGAGAGTTGGAGGGCATTGCCTGCGCGCCTCACGAAAGCGTGACGGTGGAGCTCGCGGCGCTGTCCGCGTTGCCCGACCTGGCATACGAAGAGTACTATATTGACTTCACCGTACGCGCGAAGCACAGCACCCCCGCCGTGCCCCGCGGCCATGTGCTGGGCAGCCGCCAGTTCCGTCTGCCGGTGGAGCAGACGTCGCCGGAGATCATCACAACAGATCTGATGGAGCCGCTCGCGGTGGTCACGGAGGCGGACGGCCACAGCGTGCGCATCGAAGGCTGCGACTTCACGTACCGGTTCGATCTGAGCCGGGGGCAATTGACCTCCGTCGTGCGCGGAGGCGTCGAGATGCTGGCGAAGCCGTCCGAATTTACCGTGTGGCGCGCGCCCACGGACAACGACCGCAACATCCGCGGCGTGTGGCAGCAGCACCGGCTGGACAAGGCCCGCGAGGAGTGCCGGAGCGCGCGGATAATCAATATTGCCCCCGGTCACGCGGAGATAATGGCGTCGTACGTGATGGCGGCGCCGTCGCTGAAACCGCTGCTCACGTATTCGGTGTTCTGGGCGTTTTTCGGCAACGGCGAGATCTCGCTCAGCACGGCGGGCAACCTCGCGCCGGCGCTGCCCTGTATCCCGCGCTTCGGCCTGACGCTGGAGCTGCCCGCGGGCAACGAGAAGCTGCGCTACTTCGCCATGGGCCCGGGCAATTCCTACAGCGATATGCACGCCGACGCGCGCATGGATGTGTTTGATTCCACCGTCACCGGCGAGTTCACCCACTATGTGCGGCCGCAGGAGAACGGGAGCCATATTGCCGCCCGCTTCCTGTGCGTGAGCGATGCCGAGGGGCGCGGTCTGTTCGTGAAGGGCATGCCGGAGTTCACTTTCAGCGCGCTGCACTACACCGCCGCCGACCTGACCGCCGCCGCGTTTGACCGCGACCTGACGCCGCGCCGCGAGACCGTGGTGAACGTGGATTACAAGACCGCGGGCATCGGCTCCAACAGCTGCGGCCCCGAGCTGGCAAAGGAGTTCCGCTTCGACGAGCGGGAGTTCCGCTATTCGTTCACGCTGAAACCGGTCAACACCGAGCTCACGGACCTCATCCGCGAGGCCCGGGTGCTGCCGCAGATCAGGGGCTGAGCCGACGATGGCCGGTCACGTTTTTTCAACACGGGGACAGACCCCGTGTTCAAAAATCAGGCTGACACGGGGTCTGTCCCCGTGTTCAAAAAAGGGTCTGTCCCCTGTTCAGAAGATCGGGGTATGGGCGGTGCTGGTCTTGCTGCTCGCGGCGCTGGCAGCGGGGTACGGCTGCACGCCGGAAAAGGCAGAGGGTGTGAACATCGTTGCCACCATTTTCCCGGCGTATGACTTCGTGCGGGAATTGACCCGCGGCATACCGGGCGTCAGCGTGAGGCTGATGTTGCCTCCGGGCACGGAATCCCACACCTTCGACCCGTCGGTGAGCGACGCGCTGGCCGTTTCGGATTGCAGCCTGCTGGTGTACGCGGGCGGCGACGCGGACGCCTGGGCGGAAAAGATACTGCGCTCGGACGCTATGGCCGGAAAACCCGCCGCCGCGCTGTGCGACGCCGTGAGCAACATGCTGATGATCGAGGGCGAGGACGAGGACGATCCCCACGTCTGGACCAGCCCGGTCAACGTCATCGCGATCGCGGAGTTTCTGCGGGACAAGATCGCTCCCCTGCTTCCGGATGACGCCGCGGTCAATACGCTGAATGCCAACTGCGCCGCCTTCGTCGCCGATCTGCGCGCGCTGGACAACGATTTCCGCACCCTCGCCGCCTCCCTTCCCGCCGAAAAGCGCGTGCTGGCGTTCGGCGACCGGTACCCGTTCCGTTATTTCTGTGCCGAGTACGGCCTCACCGCGTACGCCGTGTTTCCGGGCTGCGCCGAGGAGAGCGAGCCGGCGGCCGCGGACGTGAAGCGCGTGGTGGACGTCATACGGGAGCGCGGCCTTGACACCGTTTTTTACGTGGAACTGTCTAATCACCGGATCGCCGACGCGATCGCCCGCGAGACAGGCTGCGGCACCGCCTGCCTGCATTCCTGCCACAATCTCTCCCGGGCGGATTTCGACGCCGGCGAGACGTACCTCTCCCTGATGAGGCGCAATTTAGATGTGCTCAGCGCCCTCGCAGGCTGACAAAAACTGACACGGGGACAGACCCGTGTTCAAAAAAACGGGCAGACAAAATTTGAACACGGGTCTGTCCCCCTGTCCAAAAAAAGCAGTCATGAAAGCAGCCGATCCAGATAATAAAAGAGATAAAAAGGCGAAGCGCGCCGCGGACCGGATGGCCCGCAGAGAGGCGCGGCGGAAGCGTCCGTTGATATTGCGGATACTGGCCGTGACGGCGCAGGTCATATTGACCGCTGCGCTGGCCGCGGTGGCGGCGGTGCTGATAATTGACCTCGTCGTGACCGGCACGACGCGCCGCCGGATCATGACCGCGGACGACGCGAAACTGGCGGAGATGGAGGATGTTGACGCCGTTATCGTGCTGGGCTGCAGCGTACGCCCCGGCGGAGTGCCGTCGGCAATGCTGGCGGACCGTATTGACGCCGGCGTGGAAGCGCTCGCAAACGCCCCCGCGAAACTGCTGCTTATGTCCGGCGACCGGCACGAATATTATGACGAGCCCGGCGTCATGCTGGAGCGCGCGAGGCAGCTCGGCGTGCCCGAGGAAATGCTCGGTGAAGACCCTGAGGGCTTCTCGACGTTCGAAAGCGTTGTCCGCGCGGCGAAAACGTTCGGTTTCCGGCGCGTGATCATCGTATCGCAGCGGTATCATCTTTACCGGGCGCTGTATATTGCCGACCGCGCGGGCCTGGAAGCGTACGGCGTGACCGCCGATCCGCGCACGTATTCGGGTCAGGCGTTCCGCGAATTGCGGGAGGTCGCCGCCCGGGTCAAAGATTTCTTTCAGTGCATGTTCAGGATCTGACCAGCTCTGCCGCCGGTCGCTCAGGAAAAACCGCCGCTCAGGAATAGAAATTAATTCCGGTCACGATGGCCGGTCCCGCCGGGTTCATAAAACCGGTAAACCACACATGTCCGCAATAATCGATATCTGTCAGGTCGATCACCGCGCGCCGGGTGACCGTGACCTCCGGGTGGCCTGATACGAGCTGTGTTTCCTCCGTGCAGTATGCCAGGCCCAGCAGATCCTCTTTGTACGGGCCGTCGGAGCCGATGCCCGGGAATCTGCTGGTCTTGCTGAGGGCAATAAACGCCGGTTCGGACATTGTCGCCGTATCCTGCGGCTGCCAGCCCGCGAAGGACGCGTATTCGATCTCGCAGCGGGTGAACAGGCCCAGGTTTAGATTGCCCATGTCGTATGTATTGACCGCGGAATTTTCCAAGTACAGAGTGCGGTAATAATAACTGCCCGCGGCCGGATATTCAACGTTCGCCTTCCTGCACAGCGCCACGACGTTCACTTCGGTCCGGAGCCCGTCCGGCTGATTTAAGAAAGGCATATATTCCATTTCACCGCCGTCGCTTGCATCGCGTTCCATGACCGCCAGCGGCGTCGCGCAGATTTCAAACTCGCTTCCGTTCTCGAAACGCGCCATTATCCGGATATAGTATAATCCTTCTTCAAATGTATCCCACAGATCTTCCAGCGCCATGAACTGCGCCTCGGACGTTCCGCCGAACCCGGAGCACTGCGCGTTCGTTCCGTCGAATCCGGCGTCCGCGGCAACATCCTCTCTCGGATACAGCGCGCCTGTAAAATAATACTCCGTCGGATCGTCGTTGAGGCGGCAATACACTTCCTTCAGCGGCGAACTGCTGTTATACGCATATCCGGAAATGAGAAAACGTCCGTATGTTCTGCAGACTATGATGCCGTTGTCAATGTTATTGATGCCGGTCACGTCGGTCCCCGGAATAACAACATCCGGCCGGTTCGCTTCGACCGGGACATAATCGGTATAATAATAGTCTATCAGGCCGGTCATATACGGTTCCGACGGCGGGGTCGCGGTCGCGGTTGCGGTCGGCGCAGCGGTGGCAGTCGGCGTCGCAGTCGAAGTTGCCGTCGGCGTCGCAATCGGCGTCGCGGTCGTAGTCAGCGTCGCCGCTGGCGTCGGATTCGGGGTCGCGGCGGGCGTCGCAGTCGAAGTTGCCGTCGGCGTCGCAATCGGCGTCGCAGTCGTAGTCAACGTCGCCGCTGGCGTCGGAGTCAGCGTCACGGCGGGTGTCATGGTCAATGTCACGTCAGGCGTCGGAGTTGACACGGGGACAGACCCCGTCGGGGTAAAAACAGGTTCGGCGGTGGGCGCCAACGTTGGCGAAGGCAAAGCGGTTTCGGTATGCGACGGTGTTGTCTCCGGCGTATGGTTCCTGTTCAGATATTTGCTCAGCAGCACTCCGGCAACGAGGAAGACCAGTACGACCGCC
>CACZOW010000249.1 GCA_902782885.1 uncultured Ruminococcus sp.
GCGTTTCACTAACCGTCAGATATATTATCCTCTTCGCGTGATTCTGTCAACTGTTCCGCGCCGCGGCGGTATTTGCGCTGCTTCCTGATGCGGCGCACGATCCACAATGTGAGCAGAGCCGCCACCGTCAGGCCGATGACAATGAAATTGACCAGCCGGATCCCGGTGGCCCAGCGAAGCGAGCGTTCCTGCTTTGCGCCGGTCTCGACAATAAAATTGACGTTGGAGGCGCCGATATATCCGGAACGGTTGAAATTGAACATGTACGAGATCAGGTGAGATTCGTATGCCAGCACGTCCGCGGTCTCGCCTTCCGCGTCCGGTGCGCGATAATAAAAGACCTGCATGAATTCCGGCGGCACTTTGAGTCCTCCGCGGAGCGTGTTCAGCAGATCGTATGCCAGGTTCTTGTAGGGTTCGAAGGCAATACGGCCGCCGCGCAGCGTGGCCTCGAGTTCCACGGTCCCGCCGAAATCCGTGAGGAGCCGGGCAATATCGTAACCGCCGTCTGTAAGGTACGCGCCCTCTGAGGCCTCCGGCACGCGAATAGAGGCGTTTATTTCCAGAGCGGACTGTTTATCCTCCGCGGACCAGTTGGCGGCAAAATACTGCTTTATATACGCGTCTACGGCCGCTTCCGCGCCGCGGCTGCACAGGAACTCGTCAAAATATCCGTCGTACCGAACTTTAAAGCGTTTGCAGGTCATTTTGAAGGTGCCCCGCCCGCAGTCACACTCGTATGTGTAACGTTCCCGCAGCTGGTCATAGCCGGTAAAGCGGACGGTGAACTCCCCCGCTTCCGCGCCGTAGTGCTTTCTCAGGTACGACTTTACGGCAGCGCGGTCGGCAAACTCCGCAGCGCTGCTGCCTATGGATTCCAGATATAAAAAGAGCGTGCACAGTACCAGAAGCGCCAAAAAGACAACGAGCAGCACACGCAGGGTGTGCCGCTTGTTGTCTTCGTTGGCAGAAACCGGCTTAGCCGTGTTGACGCTGCTCAGCATGTGGCGATCGTTGCGAAGTCCTGAAGCTTCAGGCTGGCGCCGCCCACAAGGCCGCCGTCGATATCTTCCATGCCGAAGAGTTCCGCTGCGTTGTCCGCCTTAACGCTGCCGCCGTACTGGATGCGCACCGCGGAAGCGTACTGTCTGCCGTAGAGTTCTTTTACGGTATCGCGGATGATGCCGCATACTTCTTCAGCCTGCGCCGAGGTGGCGGTGCGGCCGGTGCCGATGGCCCAGATAGGCTCATACGCGATAACGGCTTTGCTGACCTGCTGCGCGGTGATGCCGACGAGCGCGGCTTTGACCTGGTAGCGCACCAGTTCCGCGGTCAGACCGGCGTCGCGCTGTGCCAGCGACTCGCCCACGCAGATGATGGGTTTAAGGCCGTAACCGAACGCGGCGTGAACTTTTTTGTTCACGGTCTCATCCGTTTCGCCGAAATACTGGCGGCGTTCCGAATGGCCGATGATAACGTACTTAACGCCCATATCCCTGAGCATCTCGCCGGAGATCTCACCGGTATACGCGCCTTTCTCCTCAAAGTGCATATTCTGCGCAGCGATTTTGATGCGGCTGCCGCGGGCTGCGGTGATGGCGGTCTGGATAGCGGTAAAAGGCACTGCACATACAACTTCGTTCCGGCTGGATTTGACTAACGGTTTAAGTGACTTGATAAACTTCGAGGCCTCGGAGGGCGTCTTATTCATTTTCCAGTTGCCGGCAATGATTCTTTTTCTCTTGCTCATAATAACTACTCCTTATTCATATTAATTTTATTTGATGCATTACGGCACTGCAGGCGCACGGGCTTGTCCGCGCGTGCGTCTGATTTCGCCGTCAGAAAAAAGTGCTCATTTATCTTCAAGGCACGCGATACCGGGAAGGACCTTGCCCTCGAGGAATTCGAGAGAAGCGCCGCCGCCGGTAGAAATATGAGTGATGGTGTGAGCGAAACCGAGTTTCTCGATCGCCGCCGCGGAGTCTCCGCCGCCTACGATCGTGATAGCGTCCGTATGAGAGAGCGCTTCGGCCACCGCGATCGTGCCGCGTGCCAGCGCCGGGTTCTCGGTAACGCCCATAGGTCCGTTCCAGACCACGGTCTTGGCGTTTTTCACCGCTTCGGAGAAGATCTTGTCGGTCTTGGGACCGATGTCAAGGCCCATCATATCGTCGGGGATAGCGTCAATGCTCACAGTAACGGTCTCGATCGGCGCGTTTACGGGATCCGGGAAACCGGCGGTGCAGACGCAGTCGACGGGCAGCAGGATCTTAACGCCCGCGGCTTCGGCTTTCGCCATCATATCGCGGCAGTAGTCGATCTTGCTTTCGTCAACGAGGGATTTACCCACTTTGTAGCCCTGCGCGGCCAGGAACGTGAACGCCATGCCGCCGCCGACGATAAGGGTATCCGCTTTTTTGATCAGGTTCTCGATAACGCTGAGTTTGTCGGCGACCTTCGCACCGCCCAGGATCGTAACGAACGGTCTGTCGGGATTCTCCAGCGCTTTGCCCATGATGCTGATCTCTTTTTCGATAAGCATACCGGAAACGGCAGGCAGATAGTCGGCAATACCGGCAGTCGTGGCATGCGCTCTGTGCGCGGTGCCGAACGCGTCGTTGACGAAGATCTCCGCGAAGCTGGCCAGTTTTCTGGCAAACTCGGGATCATTCTTCTCCTCTTCCGCATGGAAGCGGGCATTCTCCAGCATCAGCACTTCGCCGTCTTTCAGCGCGGCGACTTTGGCCTCGGCATCCGGACCGACAACGTCGGCAGCCTGGATCACCGGTCTGCCCAGCAGTTCGGCAAGACGCGCGGACGCGGGCGCCATGGAGTATTTGGGGTTGAACTGGCCCTTCGGTCTGCCCAGGTGGGAAACAAGTATAGTTTTAGCGTTGTGGTCAACGAGATATTTAATAGTGGGAAGGGCGCCTTTGATACGCTTGTCGTCGGTTATTCTGCCTTCTGCGTCGAACGGAACGTTGAAGTCTACGCGGACAATTACTTTCTTGCCGGCGACGTCGATGTCCTCTACGCTCTTCTTGTTATACATACTCATAGAATGCACACTCCTTAGCAATAATATTGTGTTTACGGCCAATTTTCCGGTGAAACCGGCATTTATCGTGCCGAAAATGTATTATACATAATAAAAAATATGATGTCAAGCCGAAAAACGCGCCGTTTGATCAACTTGCTCAGTCGCCGTAGCGGTACATCGCGCGGCCGATGGGCGCGGCGTCACCGTTCTTGTAGAAGCTGAAAACGTCGCCTAACGTGTTGTTGTCCGCCCATTTGAACGCAAAGTCCGCGCTTCCGCTGATCCCCAGCACGGTCTTGGGCACGCTCAGCATCATAAGATCATCCGCGATCCGGATCCGGGCGCTGCCGCAGTCGGTCACAGTATATGTTTCCGGATCCGCGAGGCGGCCCACGGAGGTCTCTCCTTCCGAGGGCGCACGGTAGTTGATCACATAATCGTAGCCCTTCCAACCGGTATTTAGATCCGTAGAGATGTATAACGTCATCCAGCCGGTCTTGTCAAAGTCGTTGGCCTCCGGAGCGGTGATCGCGGCGGCGGTCTTTACGAAGAAGTATATGTTGTCCGCGTCTTCGCATACCTTGGTCTCGACAAAATCGTTGCGGTTGGTGGTGTCGACTTTTCGCTCAAATACCGTATTGTTGCGTTTGATCGCGTCGCCGGTGTAGTCGCGGTAGTATGCCGAGACGTCGTTCCATTGACCGAAACTGCCGTCGATATCCACGCTGCGCACGTCGCGTCCGGTGCTGCCTGCCGCGCCTTTATACTGACGGATCAGGGAGATCATCTGCATGTAGTAATCGTCGCCGTATCCGCCTTCCATGGGCTCGATGTCGCGGCTGCAGTTGGGATCGGCGTTGTCAACGAACCGTATCGGCCGGTTGTTGTCGACAACGGGCTGCCGCTGCGCGATCCACTCGTTCCAGCCCGTGATGAAGATCATCTCGGGATCCTGGGCAATGGCCCAGCGGAACTGTTCGTCAAAGTTGTATCCGTACAGATACGCGTTCTCGGACTTGTCGTTGCGGCCGTTGTGCCAGCTGCGGGTGCGGTCGTTGGCGCCGTACCACGCGGTGAAGCTGAACGTGCAGGTGGCGTTGTGCTGCGCCACGGAGACGTTTACTACTTCCTTGCGCCCGTTGAGGCCGTAAACCGCCTGCGAAGTCATGAGCCGACCGAATTCCATCCACGGGAAGCCGTCGGCGTAGCGGACGTCGTTGGGCCAGACGCTGCGCTTGATGCGGAAGAACGATTTAGCCTCGGCGCTGAGCACCGAATCGTTGGGGTTGCCGACGATCATCGGCTTGCCGTCCCAGTAGTACCAGATGCTCTGATACTCCGGCTTTGCCTTGTAAATTTCCCTGTAGATGGCGTTTATGGTCTGGCCGGACGAAGAGTTGGTGTAGAAGCAGACTTTGGGAACGTCCCACCCCTGATCCTGGTATTCTTTCAGGATGCTCATCAATGCCAGGGCGTTGTTGGTGTATGTGAAGGCGTTGGTAGCGTCAAAGCACAGGAAATCCACGCCGGCGTCGGTCAACATCTGCACGTGCTTGCGCATCACCCATTTTTCGCTGGAGGGATAGTAGCCGTACATGGGCTTGCCCCAGAAGTGGAAGGCGCTGACTCCCCCGCCGCCCGCGTTCATCCAGGCGGATTCGGACTTTAGAGCGTTCGGATTGCGGGCAACGATCGCCGAATTGTCATACAGTGCCGTTCCGTGGTAGCCGATCCACAGGAAATAGAATATTCCCACCTGCCGGTCGGTGCGTTCGTTGTTGTCCGCGCTGCCCGGTCTAAGCGTGCGCCCCAGGTCGTCAATTCCCACGCTGTAAGACTGGCGGTATTCCGCAGTGTTTACGTATCCGTTAGCATCCGGTGTGGGGGCAATAGTCGGTGTGGCCGTGGGCTTCGGCGTTGTAGTAGCCGTCGGTTTCGGCGTCGGTGTTGCCGTCGGTTTCGGCGTCGGTGTTGCCGTCGGTTTCGGTGTCGGTGTGGCCGTAGGTTTGGGCGTGGGTGTGGGCGTAGGCTTAGGCGTAGGTGTGGCCGTAGGCTTGGGTGTAGGCGTGGCCGTCGTCTTGGGTGTAGGCGTAGCCGTGGGTTCCGGCGTCGGTGTGGCCGTAGGCTCCGGCGTAGGTGTGGCCGTAGGTTCCGGGGTCTGTGTAGCCGTGGGTTCCGGTGTCGGTGTGGCAGTGGGCACCGGTGTCGGTGTGGCAGTGGGTTCTTCCGTAGGCGCGGCAGTGGGTCCTTCCGTAAGTACAGACGTAGGCGCCTCCGTAGGTTCTGCCTTAGGCTCATCCGTGGGCAGCTGGATCACCGCTTCCGTCGGTTCCGCGGTCAATTTTTCCGTTCCGTTCTCTTTTATACCGCACGCGCACGAAAGCAGCAACGCTGCCAGGTTAAGCGCTATTATAGCTTTTACAGTCTGTTTCATTTCACCGACCTCCGCGTGCAATTCTAACATTCGCCCTCCGCAAAGTCAATCGCCCCGTTTTTTGAACAACTTTTAGACAAAAAAAGAAGGCCGACAAACCGACCTTCTGTAGTGTCAATCAAACTTCAGACTCAGATCTCTTCGTCCTCAGTGGAAAGCCACGGAGTACCGCCCTCGCTGGCAGTGACAACGTCAGCAGCGACAAGCATGATCTCGAGTTCGGCTCTTTCGTACTCTTTCTTCATAACTTTACCCCCTATGCTTTCCCGCGCATATTCGCGGGAGCAAACCTTCAACGTGAAACCGGAATAAAACCAGTTCACAGGGATTATACTACACTCTCAATACGAATGTCAACACTTCTGATCTGCCGCGTAAAAATATTTTTTGATATATTTTTACGCGGCAACCTTCAGTATTGATCAGGCGTAGTAAGCGTGTGCTGCTTCGCTGACCAGGTAGAGAGCGCTCATCATATCCTGGAGTTCTTCAGTCGCAGCGTCACTGGTCAGCGCTTTGTAGACATAGCTGAGTACGCTGAATTCAACAGAATACTCTTCTGTGCCGTTGCTGACGGTGAACGTGTGGGCATCATCCAGTCTGGTGAGCCAGATATCGGTAAGCTCAACGTAGTAGTTTGTGGAATTGATCTTCTTGGCCTCAACTTCGTCGCCATCGATCGTGAAGGTGTAGCCGGAAATATCGGTACCCTTTGCGAAGGTGAATCTCTGTTTGAGCGTAACGGTGCTGGTGAGAGTCAGAGCCGTCTTGGTGTCGGTAACACCGGCAGTGAACTCTTCAGGAAGCACGGATTCGTAATCAGCCAGATCATCTGCGGTAACGTCCTTGACCGCCTGAGATACAGCGAGGTTGTCCGCATTGTAATCGTAGTAGATCTGAGCGGCAATGCCGTACTGCTCAAGCGCC
>CACZOW010000250.1 GCA_902782885.1 uncultured Ruminococcus sp.
ATGGTCATGAACAGGTAGAACAGCATCAGCATCACGAAGATGATGATGTCGTTGGCAACGACTGACTTGGTGGTCGGCAGTACGAATACGCCTACGGTGACAACGGCAAACGGTATGGCGATCGCCTTCATAAACGGTATGCGGCGTCCGCCCTTGTAATTGCTGCGGTCCGACCAGCTGGCGATCAGCGGATCGGTCACGGCGTCAAATATTCTGCCGACGGCGGTGATCAATCCGAACAGCGTGATGCCCAGCAGCAGCGGGTGCTGCGTGAGGAAGCCTTTAAAAATGGCGTTGGTGCTGCCTTCTTTCAAATTTCCGGTGTACAGGTTGACCAGCCAGGTGGCAATGATGCCGGAGAGCAGGCTCCAGCCGAACTGCCCGACAGCGAATATCCACAGCAGTTTGTTGGTGATCTGTTTTTTCATGAGCTTAATAACGTCCTTTCACTTCTGCTCGACGTTGATCCGGGTCACGGTCACTTCGATCTCGGGCGTGCCGAATTCGGGATTGAACAATTTGGCAATATTCGTTTTGTACCAGTCTTTGATTTCTTCGGTGCTGAGTTCGCAGACTTCGCCCTGTGTTTTTACATTGATCGTAACGATTTGAGTTTCCATAAAAATGGTTTCCTCCTTTCGCGTTTATGCTGTGCGATTATAACACGAAAAGCCCATGCGAAGCAATAAGAAATAAAGGCGGCTCTGCTCTTGACGTTTCGCCGCTCCGGTCATATAATAGCCGCAGATGAGCAAAGGCGTTCATTGCCGCGGGATCGTCCGCGCGGCGGTGAGTGTCTTTTTTTTCTGCTTCGGAGGTTGTTATGGCTGCTTTTGAAAGGATCAACAGCGGGATACCGGAGATGGACAACGCGTTTGACAATATCCGGCTCGGCGACAACGTCGTGTGGCGCGTTTCCGACCTGTCCCAGTTCAGACTGTTTATGGAACCGTACGTTGCCGCCGCTATAAAAGACGGCAGGAATATTATTTATTTCCGGTTCGCGAGCCACGAACCGTTCATAACGAATTGTCCGCAGGTGAAGACGGTCGAGATCCCGCTCTCGCACCGGTTCGAAACATTTACCGTGGAGATCCACAACGCGATCGAAAGAGAGGGCAAAGACGCGTTCTACGTTTTCGACTGTCTCTCCGAACTTCAGGCGGCCTGGGCGACCGATCTGATGATGGGCAATTTCTTCAGAGTCACCTGCCCGTTCCTGTTCATTCTGGACACGGTCGCGTTTTTCCCGATAATCCGGGGCAAACATTCCGTGCAGGCGATCAATAAGATCCTGAACACTACCCAGTTGTTCATCGACGTGTATTCCGACAGCCGGAACATCTACGTACGGCCCGAAAAAGTGTGGAACCGGAACTCCGATACGATGTTTCTGCCGCACACTTACGATCCGTCGAGCGGCCGGTTCCGCCCGGTCCTGGACGGGGTCACCTCAAGCCGGTTCTATCATACGCTGGGGCTGGCGCAAAGGTCCGCGGACGAACAGTATATCGACTCCTGGGACCGGTTCTTCAACCGTGCGAAACTGCTTCGCGAGAGCGGCGCGGACATCAAACAGGACTGCGACCGGATGTGCGACATCATGATGACCCGCGACGTCAAAATGCGCGAAATGGTAAAAAAGCACTTCACGCCGGAGGATTACTTTACCATCAGGGATCACATGATCGGTACCGGTATGATCGGCGGCAAAGCCTGCGGCATGCTGCTTGCGCGGGCGATCATCCGGAACAAGGAGCCCGGGATCGCCAGGGTGATCGAGCCGCACGACTCTTTTTACGCGGGGTCAGACCTGTATTACACGTATATCGTTGACAACGATCTCTGGGACCTCCGTATCCGGCAGCGCACGGACGAAGGCTATTTTACACTCGCGGAAGAATTCGCGAACAAGCTGCTGAACGGTGTTTTTTCGGCTGCGCTCAAGGAGCAGTTTGTCCGGATAATCGAGTATTACGGGCAGGATCCGTATATTGTCCGCTCGAGCAGCATACTCGAAGACGGTTTCGGCAATGCCTTCGCCGGAAAATACGAATCCGTCTTCTGCGCGAACAGAGGTACGCCGGAGGAGCGCCTTGAAGAGTTCGAACGAGCAATCAAAACAGTGTACGCCAGTTCGATGAGCCTGTCCGCGCTGGACTACCGCAAGCGGCGGGGACTGAACAGGCGCGACGAGCAGATGGCGCTGCTGATACAGCGCGTTTCCGGTTCGTACTACGGCCAGTACTACATGCCGTGCGCGGCCGGCGTCGGTTATTCCTACAGCCCCTACCGGATCATGAAAGACTGCGATCCCGCCGCGGGCATGCTGCGGCTGGTCATGGGGCTCGGCACTTCGGCCGTTGACCGGACGGAAGGCTCGTATCCGCGGATCGTCAATCTCGATATGCCCGAGAAGACGTTGTACTCCTCGTCCGCCGACCGGCACAGATTTTCACAGGGAAAAGCCGAGGTCATCAATATTGCCGACCGGCGGCTGGAAAAGCTTCCCCTCAGACGGATCGAACAGGTGCTTCCGAAGTATCTCGAGAACGTGCTGCTCGAACACGATTTTGAAGCGGAGGACCGGCTTCAGGAGGCCGGCAGATGGCGTCCGGTCAAATATATCTCGTGCCGGGGATTGGTCGGCAACAGGCAGCTTACGGAGCAGATGAAAACGATCCTGCGCCGCATCCAGGAAGAGTACGAGTATCCGGTGGATACCGAGTTTACGATCAATGTTTCCGAAAACGGAGAATATTCGATCGACCTTCTGCAGTGCCGGCCGCTGCAGCTCCAGAAGGCGCATTCCGGTGCCGCGGTCCCCGATGATATTCCGGCGGACAATATCCTGCTGGAAAGCCGCAGCACGTCAATGGGGATGTCAAAGGCGGATAAGCTGGATATCATCGTGTACGTTGACCCGGTGAAGTATTATAATATGCCGTATAAGGAGAAGCCTTCGGTCGCCCGGCTTATCGGCGAGATCAACTGGTATTACAGAGATCTGAATAAGCATATGATGCTGATCGTGCCGGGCCGCATCGGCACGTCCTCGCCGGAGCTCGGTGTTCCGACGTCTTTTTCGGATATCAGCGCGTTTGAGATCATCTGCGAGACTGAGGAATCCCGGGCGGGCTACAATCCCGAACTGTCGTACGGGAGCCATATTTTCCAGGATCTTGTGGAGGCGGAAATCCTTTACACGGCGGTGTTTCAGAACAGTAAGACCGTGCGCTTCGCGCCTGAGAAATTGACCCGTTTTCCGGATCTTGCCGGAAACTTTGAACATGGAACGGATCTTTCCGGTCCGGTCCATGTTTACGATGTGAGCGGCGCGAAAGCTATGGTTTATAACGATATGCAGAACGAGCATCTGTTGATTACTTGCTGAAAAGGAACCGGTGGGATTCGCCCAAGTGAATCCCGCCGGGTCCATTGCCCGCGGCGCCGTATCTTTGTTCCATTCGCACCGCGGGCGCCTCAAACCGTTAGTGCCTTCGAGGTTTGAGGCATGAAAAAAGCAGCCGGTTGGCTGCTTTTTTCATATGGACCTGGTGGGATTCGAACCCATGACCTCTGCGTTGCGAACGCAGCGCTCTCC
>CACZOW010000251.1 GCA_902782885.1 uncultured Ruminococcus sp.
ATCGCGTTTTACGAAAAACTTGCCGAACAGATAAAAAACAGCACAAGTATTATTGACTGACAACGCCTTAGCGGCTGCAGGAGGAAAACGACAATGGGAGAAGTAAGAAACAACATCGATGGCAAATTCAGGGATCTCAAGTACGAGCGCCCCGATCTGAAAAAGGCGCGGAAGGATTTCGCGGAGTACGCCGGACAGTTTAAGGCGGCAGCGACCTTCGAAGCCGCGGATGCCGCGTTCCTCGGCTTTCAGCGCATCATGGAGAGCGTGACGACGCAGAACACGATCGCCAGCATCCGCAACACAATGAACATGAAGGACGAGTTCTACGATGCCGAGATCAAATTCTTCAACCGCGAGATGCCGAAGCTCATGATGACGCTCAAAAAAGCGGTCAAGGCAGTGCTCGCGAGCCCGTTCCGCCCGCAGCTGGAGGAGAAATACGGCAGCCACATGTTTAAGGATTTTGAAGTCCAGCAGCGGCTGATCAAGCTGACCACCGTGCTGCCTTCGATCCGCGAGAACAATCTGGGCACCGAATACTCCAAGACCGCCGCGGCCTGTTCCGTGGAGTTCATGGGGGAGAAGTGCAATTTTTACGGACTTCTGCGCCACATGCAGTCCACCGACCGTGAGGAGCGCAAGGCGGCGTTCGAAGCGTGGGCCGGGCTCTATGAAAGCGTCTCGGACAAGCTTGACGCCCAGTACGCCAAACTGGTCAAAACGCGGAGCCTCATTGCCCGCCGGCTGGGTTTCAAAAACTATATTGACTACGTTTACCTGGCCCGCGGCCGGTACGACTACGACGCGCAGAAAGTCGCGGAATTCCGCGAGGCGGTCCGCAAGTATATTACGCCGCTGTGCGACCGACTGTTCCGGGAGCAGGCGGGGCGACTGGGCATCGAGAAACTCGAGTGGTACGACGAGAGCCTCTGCTATCCCGACGGCAACGCGCTTCCCGCCGGCACGCCGGAGGAACTTACCGAAAAGGCGCGCCTGATGTACGAAGAGATGTCTCCCGAGACCGGCGAATTCTTCAACTTTATGACGGAGCATGAGCTGTTCGATTTCGTCACCCGCGAGAACAAGCACCTGGGCGGCTACTGCACGTTTTTGCCGGATTACAAAGCGCCGTTCATCTTCTCGAACTTCAACGGCACCTCCGCCGACATCGACGTGCTGACCCACGAGGCTGGGCACGCATTCGAAGCGTTCTACGCATCCCGCCGGCTGCCGCTGGCAATGCAGGCCTTCTCCACCAGCGAGATCGACGAGATCCACTCCATGACCATGGAACTGTTCGCGTACCCGTATATGGAGCGGTTCTTCGGCGAAAAAACGGACAAGTATATTTACGCCCACTTCACCGACGCGATCAAGACGATCCCGTATCTGGTGAGCGTTGACGAATTCCAGCATCGCGTGTTCGAGAATCCGGGCTCAACTTCGGCAGATTGGCGCCGGTTCTGGCGCGAGATCGAGGCCAAATACATGCCCTGGCGCAGCTACGGCGGCAACGCCTTCCTGGAAGGCGGCGGCTTCTGGATGCAGAAACAGCACATTTTCCTCTATCCGTTCTACTACGTCGATTACGCGCTGGCGCAGCTCGGCGCGTTCTCCCTTTACCGCATGCAGACGGAGGGCGGCAACGCCTGGGCGAGCTACCTGAAGCTCTGCGGCCTGGGCGGCATGTACGGCTACTTCGAGACTCTTAAGCGCGCGGACATCCCGATGCCCCTCGAGCCCGAAACGGTGAAGGAGCTGGCAACGTTTGCAGGCGTTCAGGCGGAAAAGCTTAAAGAAAATGTCACTTAAGTGCCATAGTAAATGAGGCTTGGTAAATGCCTCATTTACTTTGACATTGTCCATTGAACATGCTATAATCAGCGCACTGCCACGCTGAATATGGCAACCATTTCGATTCCATTTTGAAAGGAAGAAAAAACATGAACAAACGTTTACTGGCGGTCATCGTTGCCTGCGTTCTGATCGTTACGGCGTTCGCCGGCTGCAATACCGCGAAACCCGCGGACAACGAGCCCACGAAAGAACCCGCTAAAGTGACCGATGCTCCTAAGGCTACCGACGTGCCGGTGGTCACGGAAGCTCCCGCGCCCACAGAGGTTCCTACCGAAGCACCCACGAAAGAACCCAAGCCTACGATGGATACGGGCGGCATTGACGCGATCATTTTTGATCTCGAAGAAGGCGTCATCGAGAATCAGGCCTGCAACGTTGGGATCAGCGACGAGGGCCCCTGGCTCAGTATTGTCACCGACATCGGCGATAACTGGGTGGTCTTCCATTTTGACGAGGGCTTTGAGACCGCGAATTATCCGTTTATTGCGTTCAAATACAGACTCGGCTACGGTCAGAGCATCCGCAATACCAACCACTTCTATTCGATCAACGAAGTCAGCCACGGTCCCGAAGGCAAAGAAGGCCTCTGGTCTGACATTACATGGACGTCCGACCTTGACTGGCATACCGGCACGCTGAATCTCGCGGAGCAGTTCGCGGCGGCGGAAGGCGCCTGGACCGGCATCCGTTTCCCCACACCGGATACCAGAGACGGTGAACTCGCGATCGCGTGGCTTGGCGCGTTCAAGAGCGAAGAAGATATCGCCAAGTATGACGCCGCGTTCAACGCCTCGTACGGCAGCCAGCTCGTTAAAGCTGAAAAGCCCGATGAGAACGACAAAGAGGAAGATGTTCCGATCCTTGACGATGAATTCGACGAGATGGTGCTGGACTTCGAAGATTTCGACGACTCCGCCAGCATGGCCGGCCTTGATTACGATATGTACGCATACTGTGTCGGTGCTAACGGCTCCAAGATTATTGACATCGACGGGAATCTGGTCGCGAATATTTCGTTTGACGCCCTTTACTACAACGGCATCATCAAGTCCGGCACGGGCTACACCTGCACGTTCAAATACAAGGATGACTGTGTCGATACCAACTTCGGCGGCTTCATATTCAACTGGGGCGACGAACAGAATACCACCCGCAATCTGTTTGAGAACAACGGTCTTGAAGGCGACGGCAGAGGCTCTCTTGTAAGCCCCAGCGGCTGCGGCGTGTTCTTTATGGCTCCGAGCAAGATCAAAGTTTATATTCCGGTCTGGGATCTCGAGGCCAACAAGAAGTCCTACATTTCCACGATCATTGAGACCGACGTTGATTTCAAGACCAACTTTGTCAATATCAAAGTCGAGGACAACGGCACCGATACCGTTACCGTCACCGCCAACGATACTGTACTCTTCAAAGTCGTTTACGACGATCCGGGTGTCATCAACGCGGCGCTGGGATACAGTGAAGGGTATTACAGAAACACGAAGATCGTTGACGCTTCCGGCACGGAGCTTGCGGGTTCCACCAGCGCGCTCTTCTCGAAATATAAGAGCTTCGGCTGGGCCGGCCGTGCGCACGGCACATATGTTGACGACATCCAGATCGTTAACAAGAAGTAATATTTGAGTTTGATCATGAAGAACGGCGCGCTCCACCGGGGCAGCGCCGTTTTTCTCTGCGGAAGGGCGGCGCGCTGACGCGTTTGGCGGAGATGACGGAACGGCGAAAGGAATGAATTGCCATGATTTTTGAAAACAGATATATCAGCGATGACAATAAGCTCAGGGAGATCTGCGATTTCCTTTATCTGAAAAGGCCGGAGCGGAAATGGTTCCTGATCATTTATGCTTTCTTAACATGTGCATTGACCGCGTACGTGTGCACCATGGATATTATCTACGTCAAAGGATTGTCCTTATGGAGCGTGGGTACGATACTGATCGCCGGGACCTGTCTCGTATTAGTTCTCACAGCGCACCGCAGATATTTCAAAATGCAGAAAAAAAGGCGGCTCGAGACGAGCGGCACGCAGGACTCTGAAATACTCAGACGGGTGGAGGACGGCGTTTTCACTGTTGAGGATCTCACGACTGGCAGCCGGGAGGCGCCCTACAAGCCCGAGATCAAGCGGGTATATGAATCTAAAGATTCGTTTTTCCTGATGACTGGGGCGCGGTGGGTAATGCTCTTTCCGAAAGACGCTTTCACCGTCGGAACCGCGGACGAATTCCGGGAGTATTTCCGGAGCCGTGGCGCGAAGATCAGAAAGTTTTGATTACGATTTATTGTAGATCTCAACCTCGGACAGCTGGAACAGGTGGCCGTCGTTAAATCCTTTCACGTCCCGCAGCTTATATGCGTATATGCGCACATAGCGGGCGGTGTATGTTTTGTCCAGCCTGCAGAACGTCGGTTCGCCCTTTGATGGGAGTTCCGGCGTTTCGCATTCGTGTATCGACGTAAAGTCTTTGCCGTCGTCGGAGATCTCGATGCGGAAATTAAAGGGGAAGTAATTGCCGTCGCCGCGGGGATAGAGATCCACTTCATTGAATTGCCGCGCCGCGCCCAGATCTATTCGTATCCATTCCACGCCGTCTTCGGTGGAGTGACGGTTCAGCGCGGAGCTCCAGTTGCTGTGGCGGTCTCCGTCGGTGATGTGGTCTTTGCTCCAGTCGCCGCCCAGGTCGCTGGATACTTTGACCGAACGCCCTTCGGCCAGGTTCGCGTTCGGATCCACCGCGTCGGGATCGGCGTAGTATTTGCTGTTGTCCGGCGCAGGAATACTGCCGTCATCGTTGTAGATCTCGAATTCCGCGATCTCAAAGCCGCCGTCCTGACAGCCTTTAGTCACATTCAGCCGCACGTACCGGGCCTGCTGCGGGTCGAATTTAAAGGACGGTATCGCTTTGTACGCGGCGGTATAATCGGTCTCCGAATGTACTTCCTTCCAGTTCTCGCGGTCAACAGACACTTCCAGCGTAAAGTCGCGCGGGAACGTCTCACCGCGGGTGTACTCGGTACCGGCCGGGTAAAGGTCAATTCGGTCCACTTCCGTCACGCGGCCCAGATCCACTTCAACGGTTCCTTTTTTCGCGCCCGTCTTATAGCCTTTTGCGATGGGCGACTTGCAGTCGCGCTGGCCGTCGGTCACGCAGTACGCGTAAAATCCGCTGCCGGGTTCGACACGGTCGACCGCCACCGGCTTTCCTTTGGCCAGGTTCTGCGGATCGGCGTCGATCACGCGGTCAACAAAGTTATCGTGTTGTCCCGCGGCCAGCAGCACGAAGCCGCCCGGCAGGAAGTCCAGCGTGACTTTGCCGGAGGAAATATCCAGTTCCCGGTATTCGCCGCCCGTGCAGTCGTACAGGTGCGCAAGCGGTTTGGTCACGCGGAATTCGCATTGTCTGGAATTGGTGTAATCCTTATTTACGATCATCACGTAGTCGCGCCCGGTCTCCCGGTCTTCCATCAGCGAGATGATAAAGCCGTATCTGCCGGCGGGTGAGGTGTACAGCGGCACGTTCGCTTCAGTGCAGAAGTTGATATAACTCTCGGCGCCGTCCGTGTGATACACTTCCAGCGCGTCCAGACGGCGCAGGAGGCGGCCGGCGCGCAGGATGTCTGCGTTGACCGCTTTAACGTCGTCGTAGATGGAGGTCTTTTTGCCATAGGGCGAAATGATGGCGTAGTCTTTCTCGTCGCAGAAGCCGGTTGTCCACCAGGTGAAGTAGGTCATGGATTTGAGGCCGTACGCCAGTCCTGCGGAAGTATGGTAGCGGATCTCGCCGCCGTTGGTGCGGCGGAAATTGCCGCCTTCGCCGATGGACTGGATGTAGAACGCGGTGGGGACGCCGTATTTGAGCCCGATCTCGCGGAACAGATCCAGATTGTAGAACATGTCCGGATCGCCGCCGTAGTAGGGGAACGGGTACTGGTCGTAGCACAGGTAGCCGTAGTTTTCTTTTCCGGCGGCAACGATCGTGTCTTCCACGAAGCCCTGATAGTTTTCGAATACCCAGGTCGCGAAGTAGGGCAGGAAGTTCAGGCGGGGCATGAGGCCGCATTTCGAGATGGCGGCGCAGACTTTGGCGTACGTCCAGGGCTGGGCGGGTTCGTCAACGACGTGTATGCCGCTGATCACGGGATTTTTGGCCAGCTCGGTGAGGTATTCGGTGAGCTTGGACTCGGACATATTCATCAGGTTTTTTCCGTCAACGCCGCACGAGTACGCGACTTTTATGCCGCGCTCGCCGGCCAGCTTCAGCTGAAGGTCCGAGACCTCTTTGTTGATGGCGCCATCGCGGTTGGTGATCTCGATAAACGTGATGTTGGCGTCGCGGATCCAGTCGTACTGTTCCGGCGTGGTGAAGTCGTGGGGCGGTTCCCAGAAAATGCCGATCTCGATGTTATCGCCGTCCGCGGGAAACACGTTCAGCGCGGGGTCTTCCTCCGGGTCGCCCGGGCCGTCTGGGTCAACCGTCGGCTGCGTTCCGGCACCGCTCCCGGAGGGCGTCGGATTGCCGCTTTTTCCGCAGCCGCTCAGCACGGTCAGCAGGCCGGTCAATACTGCCAGCAAAGTCAATAATGTTTTCCTGATTTTTTCAGCCTGATTACTGTGCTTGTTCGAGTTGTTTATCATAATTTAGCCTTCTTTGCAGATAATTGCCGCGGGAACGGATGGCGCTCCAACGGATGGCGCTCCGCCGTATGCGGAGATATTATATCACTTTTCACATTTAATTATAAGCGTCGTTTGTTTGTTTACATGGTACTTTTCCTGATTTCCTGATTTTCCTGATTTCGTGAAAAGTCAATGCCGAGCGGCTGATTTTCGCCCTGCGCCGATCGTCCGGGACAACGTTTGAGCGGTGACCGGCGCCTGGCGCCTTCTCCGCGACGACATATGATCGAGCGCCGGCTCCGGGTGCCTTCTCAACATACCGCATTCCCGGAAAAGAGAATAAAATTCGCGATTTGTCAATTATTATCCTTGCCGGGCGCCTTCTCTGAACGGTCAGATGCATGAGTCAACGTC
>CACZOW010000252.1 GCA_902782885.1 uncultured Ruminococcus sp.
CGATGCAGCCTGCTTCAAAAAATGAGCGAGAATGCGGAGCGGCCGGCAAGATCCGGCCGCGGATCAGGCAGAAAGGAGCGGCCGACCTCATCGAGCGTGTGATCCCGGCCGCGGATGGAATCAGAAGTAGCGGCCGCCGCCTCAGGAGGCAGTCCCGTTCGAATAATTCCGTTTGATATTCGCGAAATCAGGATAACAGCCGCCATTTGCCAACCGGCACGCCGGCGTTATATAATAAAACCGCAGACAGCAATATTGACTTTAAACGAGGGACCGGACATGGATGAAAAGAGCAGATCGACACGGAGAAAACTGATCAGAGCGGGAATCCTTTTGATACTTTCGTTGGCGGCGGCAATGCTGCTTGCCTCCTGCAGCCGCGGGAAAACGTTGTCCCCGGACCGGGTGCATGCGGACGGCGCACAGATCGTCAGGTATTTCACCGATCCGAACGGCTGCAAGGCATACGCCGGCAAAGACCGCAAAGAGGGCAATACCGTGGTGCTGGAGACTGTTGACGCCTCGGAGGATCCGTTCATTTGGTTCGGGTACGAAGAGTATGTACGCTCGCTGGGTTTTGACCCGGTCTCCGCCGATGATTACAAATTCATAATACTCAAGCTGCGGCAGGAGTACTGCACCGGTTCGGAATTCGAACTGTTTTTTGCCGCGGGCGCGGTGAGCGGCGCGCAGCCGGGCCACAGCCGGACCGCGGTGTTCGACAACACATCAAAAGGCTGGCAGTACCTCATTTTTGACCTTTCCGGCGAAGATTTCCACGGCGCGGTGCACGGCTTTCGTTTCGACTTCATCCGCCAGGCGCTGAAAGGCGGCGAAAAAGTGCATATCGCGTCGATGACCTTCCTGAAAAATTCGGAGGATGTTGCCGCGTTTATGGCAAAACACAGCGAACCGGATCCCCACCTGCTCACAAAAGCGCAGGAAAATGAGGCCAAAGCGCTGCTGGATACCGTCAAACCCGACGCCGCCCCCAACGATAAACTCACCGCCGAATATGAGGATCCTTCCCTCTCCCTCTGGTTCGACCACACGTACACCAAAACGCCCGCGGAATCCACCGTTTCCACCGGCCTCAACTCGTACAAAATGTATCTGGCAAAAAACGAGATCGAGGACTGCCAGTTTTTGCTGGCGTCGGACGTTGACCGCACGGGGCTCACCGCGGAGCTCGGCGGGTTCACAAACAAGCAGGGGGACAAACTCCGCGCCGAGCTGTACTACGGCTGGTATTTCGATGACGTGCAGGGGCAATCGATCGTTGACCCCACGCCGCGTCTGGACGGTCCGTTCGACCTCGCCGCCGGCCGCAGTCAATTGTTCCTGATCAAGCTGTATGCCGGTATTGACGCCGTCGCGGGCGATTATTCCGCGGAGCTCAGGATCATTGACGCCGACGGGCGCGAGCTCAAGAAAGCGAAGGTCTACGCGTACGTGTACGATTTCGCGCTGCCCGAAGCCACCACCTGCAAGACCCAGATGGATCTGTCCTGGTACGCCGTGTATGTGAATCACGAGCTGTACGAGGGCGACGACGGCGTGCTGTACAAGAAATACTACGATCTGCTGCTGGAGAACCGCATATGCGCCTACACGCTGCCCTACAGCGACCGGGGCGCTTTCGCGGATCCGCGGGTACAGGAGTACGTCGCGAATCCCCGGGTGGTGGCGTTCAACCCCATCGGCTGGAAGGTGGACCCCACCGCGGACAACGTCTCCGCCGCCTACCGCTACCTGAGCCAGGATCCGGAGTGGCTTAAAAAGGCGTATTTCTATGTGGTTGACGAACCGCTCACCATGGAGGCGCTGGACCGGGTCAACTACGCGGGCAAACTGATCGCGGACAATTTCCCTGGTTACCATTATATCGTCCCCATGCACTACGACATCGTGCTGAGCCCGGACGGCAGCGCCGATTCTTTCGAATATGTGAAACAGTACGTGAACGCCTGGTGCCCGCACAACTATTTCTTCAATACCTACGCGGATTACCTGCGCGATCCGCTGCTCACCTACCGCATGAGTTCACTGACCGAAAAGGCTCTGGGCACGTTCCCGGAACGCATGGCGCGGGAGCAGAAGGAGGGCGATGAAGTTTGGTGGTACGTGACGCGCTATCCGCAAAAGCCCGAGATCACGGTATCCATCGAGACGCAGGCGCTGCGGCTGCGCATCCTGTTCTGGCAGCAGAAGCTGTACGGCATAGA
>CACZOW010000253.1 GCA_902782885.1 uncultured Ruminococcus sp.
GATTGAATAACTCCACGTTTGTGGAGCGCGACGGCGGCGCGGCGGTGCTGCTGAACCATGACGCGCTGTTCTATCCTGAACTGGTCAGGTCCGGCGCCGCGTACACGGTATCCTTCGATATCAAGAACAGCGACGGCTGGAACCGGTTCGGCGGATTCGTGTTCAACTGGGGAGACGAAGGCAATTCCGCCCGCAACTTCTACGAGAACAACGGCATCGCGCCGGACGGCGAGGGCTCGATGGTCAGCGCCAGCGGCTGCGGCTTCGCGTTCCAGGGCGGCAATCAGGTGCGCGTATACATACCCGTCTGGGACAACGCCGCCGTTGCCAAAGTCGCGGCCGACGCCGTGATCACCGCACCGGTGGATTTTGACGCGGATTACGTGCATTTCGTGATCGTTGACGACGGCGCGGGCAAAGTCACGGTCTCTGCCGGCGGAGGCGTCCTGGCCATCATTGAATACTCCGACCCCGGCCTGGTGGATGGCGCTCCCAACGTGTTCGAACAGTATTACCGCACCGTTAAAGTGACTGACGCCGCCGGGAGCGAGCTGTTTACCGCCCGCAACGCCATGTTCTCCGTTTACAAGAGCATTGCCTTCGCCGGCCGCGGCCACAATATCTACCTGGACAATATCGTGATCGCAAATAACTGACGACTTGAGGATGAACGTCTATGTCAAAGCCTGGCAACAAATCCGATAGAGAGCCGGAGCCGGCCGTCCCGATCGTCCGGCGTCTGCTGCCTTTGACGCTGCTGCTTTTATTGCTGACCGTCTGCGCGTGCGGATGCAGCGGCAATAATCAAAACGGAAAGAGTGAAAACCCGATGAAAAGCGTTGATCTACTCAGTTTTAAACCGGCTTCGCCCGAAAAACAGGAGCTGACGAAAGACGGCAGATCGCCGCAGATCATTGTCGGCTGCTACAACGAGACCGCGACCGACGCGCTGGGCAGAAAACTTCCCACGTCGGATGAAGTGGGGCTTCCCCGGAAGAATAAATACGTTGGACTGTTTTATTCGTTATGGACGTCGGAGATATCCGCCCCGGTGGACGTTACAAAAGTTCTTGCCAGAAATCCCGTAAAACCGGATTTCGGAGTGAGAGGGGGCTTCTGCTTCTGGGGCGAGCCCGAGACCGGATATCACAAAGCGGACGACGTGTGGCAGATCAGACGCGATATGTACTATTTTGCCATGGCGGGCGTCGACTTCCTCTACATCGATATGACGAACGGCTTCCTGTACGAAAACGCGATGAGGACGTTTCTGGATACATGTCTGGAGATGCGCGCCGAGGGGCAGATGACGCCGTACGTGGTGCCCTGGTGCTTCGGCACAGACGCGAAGGCGTCACACGGTGATACGGGAAAATTCTACGATATCTTCATGACGGACGAGAAGTACCGGGATATGTGGTTTTATTGGGAAGGAAAACCGCTCGCTCTTATAAAGCCGAACGACGCGGGAGAGTTTCCGATATTCAGCGACGAAAACTTTAAAGACAAATTGACGTTCCGCAAATCCTGGCTGGGCGGGGGCGAAAAATGGTGGATCGACGGCGGCGTCCTGTACGGTCAGCCCTACGGCTGGGCGGAGGATCCGGAAAAGGCCGAGTGCATCGGGATCGGAACGGCGGCGTTTGCCAACTACGGTTCCGGGCGCAGCGCCAATAAATCGAGCAAAAAGTTCGTAGACCAATTTTTCGAGACTCCGACAATGGGTGAAGGTATCCTGTTCGAACGCACGTTTGAGCAGCTGATGGACGAACACCCCGAATGCCAGGTCATGCTGATCACGCGCTGGAACGAGTGGATCGCCCAGAATTTCACGCAGGACAGACCGAAGCCCACCGACACCGGTTACGTCGATCAGTTCAACCGCGAATTTTCGCGGGATATCGAACCGATGAAGGGCGGATTCACCGACAACTATTTTTACCAGATGTGTTCGATCATCCGCAGGTTCAAGGGCGTGCTGCCGCCCGACGGCAATACGGGAAAACGGACGGTGGATATTGACGGCGATTTCGGGCAATGGCAGGATATTGCCCCCGTCTTCAGCGATTTCAAAGGCGATATGGCGGAACGCAATTCTACCGATACGACCGGGAAGATCGCGTACGTCAACACCACCGGCCGCAACGATATCGTGGAGAGCCGCATGACGGCGGACGAAGGGATGCTCTATTTCTATGCGCGCACGGCTGATAAGCTCACGAGGCCGGAGGGCAGGAACTGGATGCTGCTGTTTATTGACGCCGACAACGATAAGAGCACCGGCTGGGAAGGGTACGATTTCGTTGTCAACTACGATATCATCAGCGAAAAATACACCACCGTCTGCGCATATAAAAACGGTGTGTGGCAGGAAACGGGCATCGTTCGCATGAACGTTTCGGAGAACGAACTGATGGTATCCGTCCCGCGTTCGCTGCTGGGGCTTACGTCCGGCAGCTTCACCGTAAACTTCCACTGGACGGACAACGTTACGGATATTTACGACCTTTATTCCTGGTTCACTACCGGCGACAACGCTCCGGAGCGCCGCAACAACTATACCATAACGCTTAAGATCCCTTACGCCGCGAGCAAAGAGAAGTCCGCCGGTACCGCCGACGAGCTTGCCGCTCTGGCGCCCGGCAGAAAAACCGTCGGGTTTATGCCTGCGATCGAGCTTTCCGATGAGGAAAAGGCGGAACTGGAACGCGGACTTTTGGCTTACGGATTCAAACTGACCGCGGACTACGGCAAAATGCCGGAGCTCGAACTGCTGAGCGTAAAGAAAAGGTATACTGCGGTGACCGATTCCGTTGACGCGCGGTGCTTTGGCGAACTGCAAAAGGATTATGCGGTGCTTTACGAGGGATATGTAAAACTTCCCGCGGACGCGGAGTACAAATTCGCGTTGACCTGCGATGACTGCGGCAGGCTTTATATTGACGGCCGTCCGGTCGCGGAATGCGTATACGA